>CAZSAV010000031.1:0-362 GCA_964604805.1 uncultured Candidatus Saccharibacteria bacterium
CAGACAAGCTCGAAGAATACGAAGGCAATAACAGCATCCTGGTACAGCTCGATAGCCAGCTCAACGAAGTCAAAGCTGCCTTGGAGCGCATTCAAGCCGGAACATACGGCATCTGCGAGACATGCGGCAAGCCGATAGAGAAGGACCGGCTCGAAGCCAACCCCTCAGCGAGAATCTCTATAAAGCACGGACACTAAACGGACTCAGTCCGTTTTTTGTTTATACGGAATTGAGGATAATTTGAGGATATCTTCTCATTTGCTTCATGGCCGGCATATATGATGTGCACATGAGCATAGCCAAAGCATACAGCGCCCAGCTCTCTGGCCTAAAATCAGAAACGGTCACGATAGAAGTCGATA
>CAZSAV010000031.1:372-7445 GCA_964604805.1 uncultured Candidatus Saccharibacteria bacterium
GCGCCTGTGCCATCGGCCGGGCGCCGGCGGCGCGTCTCGGAGATCGCGCCGTCGACGAAGCCAAAGACAGAATATCTGCAGCCATAAAGAACTCTGGCTTCGTTTCCCCGAAACAAAAGAATCAGAAAGTCGTCATTTCGCTCGCTCCCGCCGATATAAAGAAAGAGGGAACGTCATTCGATCTCGCCATGGCCCTCGCATATCTGCACGCGGCGGGCGAAGCTGATTTCGACCCTGAAGGCATGCTCTTTCTCGGAGAGCTTTCGCTCGAAGGCAATATCCGCGGAGTGTGCGGGGCGCTCCCTTTGCTCTGCCAATCCGTCAAAAACGGCTTCCATACTGCATTCGTACCGGATCGAAACGCCGATGAGGCGTCTCTAGCGAGAGGCCTGCGCATATTCGGCGTGTCTTCTTTGCGCCAAACGATCGGCATCCTCACTGGCAAAGAAAAGCTGCGTCCGATCCGCACAAAAAGATCGATCCGCGGAGCACGGCCGCAAAACTCGGTCGATATATCCGACATCCGTGGCAATGCCGTCGCAAAACGCGCCCTCGAGATCGCAGCAGCGGGAGCCCACAACATCATCCTCTGCGGCCCTCCAGGAACAGGGAAGACGATGCTCGCCAAAAGCTTTCCATCGATACTCCCGCCGCTCACATACGAACAGTCGATCGAAGTGACCGGCATACACTCCGCCGCGCGCACGCTTGAAGAGCCGCTCATCGCGCATCCGCCGTTCAGGTCTCCGCACCACACGGCGTCATATCCTTCGATCGTCGGCGGAGGCACGATACCCAAGCCGGGAGAGATAACATTGGCGCATCGCGGAGTGCTCTTTCTCGATGAATTGCCAGAATTCGACAGGAGCGTGCTCGAAGCATTGCGCCAGCCGATCGAGGATCGCATTATCTCTATATCGCGAGCGCGCGGCACGGTCGCTTTTCCGGCCCAATGCATACTGGTCGCTTCTATGAATCCATGCCCGTGCGGCAAAGGGACGGGCAACGGCTGTTCATGCTCTGCGGCTGCGCTCGCTTCGTATAACAAAAAACTCTCCGGACCGATCATGGACCGCCTCGACATATGGGTCAATGTGGCCAAGATCGACTATGAGCGCATGTCCGCGGCTGTGAACGATTCCGAGCCTTCGAAGCTGGTCCGGCGCCGCATCATAGCTGCGAGAAAAGCTCAGCGGAAACGCTTCGCGGCTCGCGGCATCGCTCTGCATTACAATTCCGAAATGGGCGCAGCGGAGATCGAGTCGTGCATCGAAATGGACGACGAGGTGCGAGCGATAGTGACGTCGTCAGCGCAGAGGCTCGAGCTATCGGCGCGAGCATTCCATCGAGTCATCAAAGTAGCTCGGACCATAGCCGACCTCGGCGGCGGCGACTCTATACAAAAAGAGCATGTGCTCGAAGCGCTCCAATACCGCCAAAAGACGGTCTGAATATTTAGAAAGGATTCCTTGCTCCGCGGATCTCGAAGTGCACGTGGGGACCAGTGGTCATGCCGGTCATTCCTATGTAGCCAATCGTCTCTCCCTTGGCGACTTTCTGGCCGATCTCGACTGCGCCGCGCGACATGTGTCCATAGAGGGTCTGCGTTCCATTGGGGTGAGAGATAACGACATAATTGCCGTATCCGCCGTTCCAGCCGTCATTCATCTTGTCTATGATGACCGTACCAGCGGCAGAAGCGACGATAGGCGTGCCGACCGGAGCGGCGAGGTCGATGGCATTATGGCCATGGAGGCACTGCGTCTTCACGCCGCCCGGCACTGGGTTGCCATAATAGCCTGGGTACGAAGGGAGCTTGGAGATATTGTCGAGCAGTGGCTCGTACGGCACGCAGACGCTGCCGAGCAAACCGGATACGCTGACCTTGGCGCGAGAAGCGGGAATCTGGGTATCAGGCGCGGCGTCGGGAATGATGATGGTGTGGCCGATCTGAAGGGAAGAGACGGTGAGGTCGTTGTAGCTCACGATATCGCTCTCGTCAGTCTTGTAATGTGCGGCGATGGATTTCACGGTATCTCCCTTCTTGATGGTATATGAAATGCCCGATATCGGGAGTATGACGAGGATCTGGCCGGCCTTCAGCGTAGACTTGCTGGTCAAGTCGTTGGCCCACAATATGGTGTTGACCGACACTTTGAACATCTTTGCGACGCTCGATATGGTGTCGCCCTCGCGCACAGCATAGGTGCTGATCTGCGTATTCGATGTATCGGTGCTCGTCGAATTGTTGCTTGCGAGGTCTGCGATCAGAGTATCGTTGCCATCGACGGGCACTATATCCCCCAACTTTTCAGGATTCGGATCCTGATTGACTGCCGGCTGGAGGATAGGGATATTCTGGGTATTGAGGCTCGTGCTCGAATTGCTCACTTCTGCAGACGCCTGTTCGCTCGAAAGGAGAGATGTCACAAAAGAAATGAGACCGGCATGAGCGGTCTCGCTGAAGTTGAATATGAATAGGAATATGGCGCAAATAAGGACGCTCCATCGAGTGAAGCGCGAAATAACGGGCTTATTCTTGTTTTCTTTTCGAGATAAAAATTTCATAACGGAAATTCCATTCCAGCAAGGCATCCGTGGCTGTCATCATCCGCTCCGACGAGAGAACATTTACAAATAAATGGCTTAGCAGAGCCATATATAAAGATATTTGCGCTGTATCTCCTCCTCAGGTTATCAGGTAGGGAACCAATGTCAACAAAGATATGCACAGGTGATTTTTATTGCATATATGTCAATTATTATGATGTAAAACGCAATCACCGGCGATTCTGATTCCTCATTATCAGTTCTTCTAGTACACTAGCCCCATGACCCCACTCAATGACACCCAACAGAAGGCCGCCGATACCGTGAAGGGCCCCGTGCTCGTCATAGCGGGAGCAGGAGCAGGCAAGACGCGCGTCATAACCCATAGGATACTCTCGCTCATACGCAACGGAGCGGCTCCGCACTCGATTTTGGCGATAACATTCACAAACAAGGCCGCAAAAGAGATGCGCGAACGCGTAGAAGCCCTGCTTTCTGCCGATTCGGGCATAAATACGCCCATCTCGAGCCGCGAACGGCCTTTCGTGAGCACTTTCCACGCTCTCGGAGTCCATATCATCAGAGAAAACGCCCAAAAGCTCGGCTTGACGCGACATTTCACCATTTCAGACAGGAGCGACTCCATCCGACTCATCAAAGAAGCGATGCGCGAAGCATCGATCGACCCAAAAAAGATAGATCCGGGCGCCATTTTGAACAGGATATCGAGGTCGAAGGGCGACGGCATCGGCTATCTCGAATAC
The DNA here is from genome assembly GCA_964604805.1 of uncultured Candidatus Saccharibacteria bacterium. Taxonomy (GTDB): domain Bacteria; phylum Patescibacteriota; class Minisyncoccia; order Phycocordibacterales; family PALSA-1337; genus C7867-002. The sequence continues at coordinate 3,687 of CAZSAV010000031.1, forward strand.
AAGGACCATGCGAAGGATTACATGGATGAAACCGTGGCCGATATATGGGAAAGATACGAGAGCTATCTCGCGAAGGAAAAGGCTCTCGATTTCGACGACCTTCTCCTCAAGACTGCCCAGCTCCTCGCTCGAGACGCATCAGTGAGAGCGAGGTATGCGAGCATATGGAAATACATCCATGTCGACGAATACCAAGACACGAACAGGGTGCAGTACAAGATCGTAAAGCTTTTGGCTGAAGCCGAGAAGAATATCTTCGTCGTGGGAGACGCCGACCAGAACATATACAGCTGGAGGGGAGCGACCATAGAGAACATCCTCAATTTCGAAAAAGACTATCCTGAGGCGACCGTCATCACGCTCGAGAAGAACTATCGCTCGACCAAGAACATCCTGGCGGCCGCCAATAGCGTCATCGAGAAGAATCGCATGCGCAAGAAAAAGACGCTCTACACCGACAACGACTTCGGAGAAAAGATCTCGCTCATGGTCACGTATACCGAGACAGAAGAAGCGAGGTCTATCGCCGAGCTCGCCCGCGAGCTCATCGAGAGCGGCGTCCCGGCGCGCGAGATCGCCGTGCTCTATCGGACCAATTTCCAATCGCGCGCGCTTGAAGATGCATGCATCAAGAAAAACATCCCGTATCAGCTCCTCGGCGTGAGATTCTTCGAGCGCAAAGAGGTCAAAGACATCCTCTCATACATACATGCGGCGCAGAATAGGGAATCGCTATCGCATATCGCGCGCATCATCAATGTCCCGCCGCGCGGCATCGGCAAAGCGACCGTCGCCAAGATATTCTCCGGCCAATCAGCGGCCCTCCCGCAAGGGATGAAGGACAAGCTGTCTCAATTCAGCAAACTGCTCGACGACATCCGAACCGAGATCGCAGAGAAAAAGCCGTCGGAAGCGGTGAAGTTCGTCATGCGCGAATCGGGCATCGAGCGCCTGCTCCGCGAAGGAGACGCCGAGGACGAAGAGCGCCTCCTCAACATCCAAGAGCTGGTGTCGGTGGCTGCACAGTACGACCATCTGCCGATCCGACCCGAAGGAGAAGATTCTGAATCCGCCATGGAGACGTTCCTCGCCAATGCGGCGCTCGCGAGCGACCAAGACGATCTCGCCAAAGACCAGGACGCCATCAAGCTCATGACCATACATGCCTCAAAAGGCCTTGAATTCAGCCATATTTTTATAGCCGGACTCGAACAAGACCTTTTCCCGTTCAAGCACTTAGATGAAAAGGACATCGACGATATGGAAGAAGAGGAAGAGCGCCGCCTGTTCTATGTGGCCCTCACGCGCGCCAAAAAAAAGATACATCTGAGCTATGCGCTCACGAGGACGGTCTTCGGCGCCCAGCGCGTCAATGCGCCATCGGAGTTCATCGATGACATAGATAAAAATCTGATCGAAGACCAGAAGATAGAGAAGCCGACGGGAGCGAAAGCGATCCTCATTGATTTTTAGCTCGGCATGACGCAGACTGACCGGATATGCCCACCATCACCGCAAAAAAATCGCTCGGCCAGCATTTCCTCAACTCTCCGCATGCGCTCGCGGAGATCGTTTCGGCTGCAGATATCAAAAAAGGAGAGGTGGTCCTCGAGATCGGCCCCGGGACCGGCGTTCTGACCGCCGCTTTGATCCAAGCAGGAGCGCATGTGATCGCGATCGAGAAGGATGCGCGAGCGGTCGCAGTCCTCAAGGGCAGATTCTCGAACGAGATCGGAAGCGGCAAGCTCATTCTCATCGAAGGCGACGTGTTGGACGAATCGATCATCCAAAGATTAGAGCAGGAAGGCGCTCTGACTGAAAAAAGATTCTCTCTCGTCGCAAACATCCCGTACTATATCACCGGAGCGATCTTGCAGAGATTCCTCGAAGGCCAGCCGAGACCGGACCGCATGGTCCTGCTCGTTCAAAGGGAAGTCGCCGAGCGCATCGTAGCTCGGGACGGCAAAGAGAGCATCCTTTCTATATCGGTCAAAGCATTCGGGGTCCCAAAGATCGTCGCGCGAGTGCCTCGCGGGGCCTTCACGCCTCCGCCGACCGTCGATTCGGCCATCATTTCGATACGCGCGGTATCTGCGGACGCTTTCAATGATTCCGCAGATGATATCAGGCATTTCTTCACGATCGTGCGAGCAGGATTCTCGCATAAGAGGAAATTCGCGCGTCGAAACCTCGAATCGGCCGCGGCACTTGCAGATATCGCGGCTGTCTGGACCGCCCTCGGTCTCGACGAGAAGGCGCGCGCTGAAGACATATCCTTCCAAACCTGGATCGAGATATCGAAATCGCTAAAAATCAGCTAAAAGGTCCGCCGGCGATCGTCGATTGAAGCCCTCGCACGCACTCATACGGGCTTGCGAGGGCTTTTACGCGCGAATCCACAGCTTCTGTGAATAACTCTGCCGGTTATAACGCCTGAAATTTGCTATAATTTCTACGGTTTTATGCCTACACCCTACCCGCGCAGACAAACACTTTTCGTACTCCTGATATGTGTCGTTGCTGTGGCGGCGGTTGCTTTGTATGCGAATGCGAATAGGGCTTCGGATCCCAAAAATCCGCAGGAAACTGCGGTGGCAGAGCCTCAACAACAGAACGCCATGTCGACCACATCAAATTCCGATTGGAAAAAAGCGTTTCTCTATTCCACGACGTCCGGAAGCGCCTATCTGGCCTCTGGAAGCAAGCCTCCCGCCCCTGTCATGGAAGACCTGACGATGACCGATCTCTTCAGCCGCCAGGTATTCGCGTCGTATCTCGACCTGCGCCAGTCTGGCCTCGTCAAGAATACCGATGCGGTGAGCTCGATCGCGGACGACGTATTCAATTCTCAACAGATTTCGGACACGAATAAGCCCAAGCTCTACGCGATGAGCGACATCAATGTCACGACCTCATCAGGAAGCGCTGCGGCGCGCGAGTACGGCAACCGAGTCGGATACATTCTCGCGACATACACGCCGGAAGGGAACGATGTCGTCATCGTCGGAGAGGCAATGAAGACGGGAGACCCGTCCTATGTAAAGACGCTCAGCGACAATATCGTCAAATACCAGACGATGATATCGAAACTGCGAGCGGTGCCGACGCCGGCCGCCATTGCGCAACATCATCTCGACCTCGTGAACGGCGTGAGCTATCTCTCTTTCATCGCTTCGGCGCTCAAAGCGCAGACGACGGATCCGGTGCGCGCTTTGGCCAGCCTGTCCTCGGTCAACACGTCGATCGACCTCCTTTTCAAGAGCGTGAACGGCATCAAGAGCTATCTGCAGTCATATTCGATCACCTATGGGCCAGACGAGACGGGTGCATATTTTAAATTCCAACAGCAATGAATATCTTTTCAAAAAAAGGCGCGATCCGATCGGCCGTCATCGTCGCTATCATAGCGGCAACGATAGGGCTCTTTCCCTCGGAGCGCGCGAACGCCACCGGCATACCTGTATTCGATGCATCGACATTCGGCCAAAGCCTCTTGAGCGCCATCAACACCACATTCATAAGCAGCAACGAGTATGCCATGAACCTCAAGGAATACACGCTCGACGGCGTGGCGTGGGGCATCGCCAAGATGGTCCTCCAGCAGATGACCACCGACGTGGTCAATTGGATCAATAGCGGCTTCCAGGGGAGCCCGGCATTCCTCACCGACCCTGAGACGTTCTTCTTGGACCAGGCCGACCAGGTCACTGGCGCATTCATCTCCGCTCAAGGGCCGCTGCAAGCGCTCTGCTCGCCGTT
>CAZSAV010000032.1:0-7275 GCA_964604805.1 uncultured Candidatus Saccharibacteria bacterium
TTGGTGCTCGAATTGAGCGACAGAAGAGCTTCTTGGAACTTCTCCTTGCCGCATCCGCTGCCATTGTCGCAGACGCGGAACATCCGCGTCCTGATATTGACGTCGATCTCGATGCGGTTGGCGCCGCCATCGACCGCATTCTGTACCACCTCGGCGAGGACCCTGACCAGGCTCGGATATGTCCGAGCGATGCTCATGATCGTCTTGCCTTGATGGAGGTTCACTGGCATCTCAAAGTCACTTTTCATTCTTTCCTTTCTTTGTTTCCCGAATTGTTAGGTTGTTGCTCGTTTATGTCTGACTTACGCTCTTTCATGAGCTTATGAACGATATCGAACGTATCATGGATCTCCGGCTTCTGATTCCTCATCATATATCGCCGGAGCGCCTTGCGTTCTTCTACCGTCCCGTTCAAGAATGTCTGCCCAAGCTCGCGCACACGCGCGCATGCTTGCGCTAATTCGCGCATCCGCTCTTCCAAGCCCAGCTTGGAGACCGGCTTCGATGATGCCCGTTGACCAGCGCGATCGCTCGCACCGACGACAGGCTGCGGAGACTGTCCATTATGCGCGACGGCGGTCGGCGCGGAGGAGATGGCGGCTATGCCCGGAGGCAAAGCTCCCGTCTCTCTGCCGGCCGCAGGCCGCGCATACACCGTAGTCGTCACGGGGACGACCATGCATGAAGCGAAGAATTCCTTGATGGCCTTCTTCTTGGGCTCGAGTTCGCTCGCATGCTTCCATGCGATCTCCTTGAGCTTGTCCATGTGATGCGCGAAGCTCTTCTGGCTCGTCCGGAAATACCGGAAGAATGAATTCTCGTCCCTGAGGCCGATCTCGCGTCGGATATCCGATTCGCGGAGGGCGCCGAACGTGAGGCATTCGACGATCTCGTACCCGAAGAGCTCGAGGATATTGCGCAATTGGATCAGGGTGAGCCCAGTGGGCATCCTGTCCTTGCGCCATGTCCTTACGGTCTGAACCTGGACATGGAGGACATCCGCTAATTTGTAGCAGATGGCCTCAGACGTCAGGAAATCTATCAGGCATTCTCGTGTCGTGCCTTTCATCATGTACTTGCCTTTCTTTGTAAATGTTCTCTATCTATATATCGAATTCTATCAACGATATTACATAGATTTTGAGATATGTCAATATTTCAGCTATGAAAAAACCCGTTCTGACCGAAGTCGAGAACGGGTGTGGATATAGCTCTCAAGAGAGCATTTTCCGGAACTCAGCGAGCTCGCTTAGGGCGGCTGCGAGCGCCGGGTCAGCGAGATCTCGTTCGAGGTCGCCGAGCTTGGATTTGGCTGCGCGGATGTCCTTGCGGCCGATGTCGATGCGGACGAGGTCGTCCTTCAAAGCGCTGATGCGCTTCTCGAGCGATTTGATCTCGCCCTGGACGCGGCCCTCTGTGCCGTCGAAGTCCTGCTTCTCCAGGTCTTCGAGCGCCTTTATGACCTTGCGCTTGGCATCGAGCAATCCATGATATCTCGCCTCCTCCTGTTTGAGGGAAGCGAGCGTCTCTTTGACTGCCGCCGGTTTGGCTTGCTTTGAAGCAGGCGCCGGTTTGACTGAGGCGTCGGCATTCCCAGAATTATCGGACTTCGCGAACGGAGGGAGCTCGAGCGGGACTGGAGCGCTTGCGAATTGGATGAGCGCGTCCGTCACATTGTAGACTCCCCTATCGCCGTCCGGATTGATCCGAACGAGGAAGCCATACCTCATGAACTTATAGAGGATCGACTGCGGGATGCCTGCCTCCTCAGGAACTTTGCTCTGTTCGAGCGCTGTGGCGAATTCTTTGAGGTTGAAGGGCTTGGCAGTGCTCCCATCCACGATCGAGGCAAGGGCCACGGCTGTGAGGTGGAGCTTCACCGGATCGTCGAAGTGCCTTTCATAGTGCTTCGGCGGTGCGGGCGGCTCAGGTGCCGATTCAGCAGTAGCGACAGGGGCTGTATCGGTCTGTCCGACCGATGCCTGCTCCGGCGCTTCCGCTACAGTCGACGATTCGACGAGAGTCGCTGGAGCCGGAGCCTCGATGACGCCGACCGACCCGTTCGACCGATTGGCGAGAGCGGGAGGAGCAGCGAAATGAGACGTGACTCGATACCTTGTGCCATGATGCCCATTGCCGTTCGCGCCATTTTCCTTGGTGGCGCGCTTTTCGCGCTCCTTGCGCTCGTATTCCCGGATCATGTCGTCAGTGACTCTGAAGACGCGGCGCTTGGTATCGCTCGGATCGCAGACCTTTACCATCTCATTGTAGACATGCTGCGATGAGACCGCGCGATTGTTCTCGGCCGGGTTTTTGAGGATGAAATGCACCTCTGCAGTGTTCTCCTTGCAGCCGACGAACATATAGACGCTGAACTGGTTCGGCTTCATGATCCTGACGCCGACGCCTTTGTGCTCGCCGAGATGGTCGCCTCCGATGATCTGAAGTATGACGTGCTCGGTTCGGAAGCCGCATCTTTGGCAGAGGATCGAGACTATCTTTTCGATCTCGTCGATCGGAGGTAAGCCTCGATTCCTTTGGCTCGTAACTCGTGTTTCCATCGTTAGTTCCTTTTGTTGTTGTTATTCAATGTTCTATGCCCAGACGGGCTAAAGCTATTCGCAAACTATCACAATAAATACACAAAGTCAATGGCTTTACGGTGCACGCAGTTTGTTCTATCATGAGCGTACGGAAGTTGTTGCGACCACCACTCGCAAGCGGATCCCGCGCTTCGGCCTAATCCGAAAATACCATACAAAGAGCCCGCCACGGCGGGAAGCTCGGTGGAACCGCGAAGATATTTCTCCGCCCGAGCATGCGCATCGTCTGCGCATGCTCGGGCATTTTATTTATCACTATACATATATGAATACACCAAACGCTGAACTCGCTCACAAGCGCCATACCCTCGCCCACCTCTTGGCCGCAGCCGTCCTCGAGCTCTATCCTGACGCAAAGCCGACGATCGGTCCGGCTATCGACAACGGCTTCTATTACGACTTCGAATTCTCGAAGCCGATCGCGGAGACCGACCTCAAAGACATCGAGAAGAAGATGCGCAAGCTCCTCCCTTCATGGAAAGAGATGACAGGGATCGAGACCACAGAATCCGATGCTCGCGTCCGATTCGCGGGCAATCCGTATAAGCTCGAGCTCATCGATGAGATCGTAGGAAAAAAAGAAAAAATTACGCTCTATACTGCTAGCCACTTTACTGATCTCTGTCGCGGTGGCCATTCTGACAATCCAGCAAAAGATATCGCTTCCGATTCGTTCAAGCTCTCCAGACTTGCCGGCGCGTATTGGCGTGGCGATGAGAAGAACGCGATGCTCACGCGCATATATGGATTGGCATTCGACACCAAGGCTGAGCTGGAGGCATACGAAAATATGATCAAAGAAGCAGAGAAGCGCGACCACAAGAAGCTCGGCCGCGAGCTCGACCTCTTCACCTTCTCCGATCTCGTCGGCTCTGGACTCCCTCTCTGGACGCCCAAAGGAACGCTCGTGAGGAATCTTCTTGACGACTATGTGTGGTCGCTACGACAAGCCAAATCATACGAGAAAGTCGAGATACCTCATATCACCAAGAAAGAGCTCTATGAGACGAGCGGGCATTGGGACAAGTTCAAAGACGAGCTCTTCCGCATCACCACGCGCGAAGGGCATCTCTTCGCCATGAAACCGATGAATTGCCCGCATCATACGCAGATATATGCCCGCAAGAAATGGAGCTACCGCGAGCTTCCCCAGCGCTATGCCAATACCACGACCTGCTATCGCGACGAGCAGTCAGGCGAGCTCTCCGGCCTCTCTCGCGTCCGCGCTTTCGCCCAAGACGATGCGCACGTATTCTGCCGCGAGTCGCAGGTCAAAGAGGAATTCCTCAAGATCTGGGACATCATCCATGCCTTCTATGGCACGTTCGGCTTCAAGCTCCGCGTCAGGCTGTCGCTCCACGACCCGGCTCATATGGAAAAGTATCTCGGCGAGCCTGCGCGCTGGAAGAAGGCTGAAGACGCCCTCCGCGAGATAGCCAATGAGAAGAAAGCCGACTTCACCGAGAGCATCGGCGAAGCCGCGTTCTATGGCCCCAAGATCGATTTCTTGGCTAACGACTCGCTCGGCCGCGAATGGCAGGTCGCCACGATCCAGCTCGATATGAACATGCCCGAGCGCTTCGACCTTTCCTGCACCAATGAAAAGAACGAAGAAGAGCGCATCGTGATGATACATGCCGCCATCATGGGATCGATCGAGCGATTCTTGTCTATCTTGATCGAGCATACCGCAGGCAACTTCCCGCTCTGGCTCGCTCCCGTCCAGGTCAAAGTCATACCCGTCTCCGAGTCGAATATGGAAGCCGCACAAAAAGTCCATGAATCCCTGCGCGCCAAGGGAATGCGCGCAGAGCTCGACCCTTCAGCCGAGAACTTCGGAAAGAAGGTCCGCAACGCAAAGACCGCCAAGATCCCCTATTTCATCATCATCGGCGACAAAGATATGGCAGCGAACAAAGTGACGCTCGAAGGCCGCGATAAAGGACAGATCGGGCAGCTCGATGCCGGTGAAGTGCTCGCCAAGCTCGAAGCAGAGATCGTCGCGCGTGGATAGCGCCGTTTTGCCAGGGTCTCCCCTATGATATAGTTACGCCATGAAATCACCCGACCATTTCGACGTAGCGGGCAAGCTCAATACGATCGAAGCCATCTCAAAAGAATACGGCGACAAGAGCATCAAGCTCGAATCGTTCCGCGGCCACAAATATTTCGACGACGAAGAGATCAATCGCGACCTCGAGAGCTGCAGGAAGAAGAAAGCGGAGATCGAGGCATACCGGGCGAAGATGTCTCCTCGCGAGCTCGAACAGCTCAATACCGGCGTCATGGCTGAATATGCTTTCAGGCACGCCATCGCCGACTATGGCTGGCTCGCTCCCAAGGTCAACGTCATCGTCTCTTCTCTCTATGACGACTATTTCTGGGGCATCGACTCGATCGCACAGATCGTCCAAGGAGAAGACACCTACGAGCATATCGGCTTCGCTATGGATTTCGGCACGTCTCTCGAAGACATCGGCACCAAGCTCGCGCATACGTTCGATTCGCTCGATAACGGCTATTGCCCGTCTGCCAAATACTTCGACTCTGAGCCGACCGGCAAGCTCAAGAAGTTCAAGCTCCCCCGCATGGTCGTCGGCGCCGGCCCCGAGACGCTCGAGCGACTCATCACCTACAGCGATGAGATCTTGGCTGGCTCGACCATGTCAGACAAGGCCAAGCACGAGATCAAGGGCGACGGCTATCGATACGTCCTCTTCGGCATCATGTTGGCTCAGCTCGAAGTATTTTGCGCCCGCCTCCAGACGGTCATCGACAAAGCCCGCGTCGAGCGCAGGCCCGATATCGGCAAGCGCGCAGAAATGACGCTCAAAATCCATGAAAAGGCGCGCAGAACGCTCAAGAAGCTCGCCCTCGATTCCGGCGTCACCGCAGAGCTCATGCAAAAGCATCTGCGAGGGGATTCGTATGCAGGCAGGATGCGAGGCGCCCTCCAAGCGCTATCTCTCACGCCGATCGTATTCAAACAGGAGCGAATATAGGAATTTGGCATAAAAAAAGGGCGTCCCCGGGACGCCCCAAATATCAATCTTTTTTCTCTGAGCCGCGTTCAGGGTGATCAACTTCGATTCCCCTGGCTTCATTAGCTTGCGCTTCTGTTATCAAACCCCGCTTGGCGAGGGCTATGAGCTGCGCATCGATCTCGTTCTGCTCTGCTTTGCCGGCTCCAGCCCGCTGTGCCTTGAGACGCCGCAGAGCAGCATCAACCTCTTCTGTACCGTTCTGTTGATTCTGCGGTGTATTCATCTTTGAAAGAGAGTAACATGAGCTATATATAATGTCAATACTTATTGCTCCATATGCACAAAAGCCCCCTTCCGGGGGCTTTTGCAACATTTATATTTTGGAGTCGCACCCGCCTTCGGTCCGCTGGAGCGGACCTACGGCGTGGCAATGCCCCCGTAGGATCCGCAAAGCGACCTTCGCCTCGCTTAGATCTTCTGCTTGTTGAACAAGAGGTACATGACCGTCGCGAAGAGGACGAGGATGACGAGTATCGCCACCCAGCCCCACGGGACGTTCGAGAGCGAGAAGAGGGATGCGGCCGAGAGATTGGCGTTCGTATTGGTCGGAGCGGCCGGCTTGGTCGGAGTGACCGTGCGGGTCGTGCCTGTTCCAGACGAGACGCTAGCCGTATTGGTGCAAGCGCGGGTTCCCGTCTTGCCGTCGGCAGAAGTGACCGAGACCACTGCGCTCTTCGAGCCTGCGGTCTGGTAATACTTCGTGACAGAAGCCTGAGAGCCGTTCAATCCGTCAGATCCAGTCCACGAATACGTGAACGGAGCTGCGCCTCCCGAGACTTCAGCGGTCCAAGTGACCGGCTGATTGACGCGGGCATTGGCAGGGTCGACGTAACAGCCGATGTCGAGGCCGTTCTGATTGACATACTGCTGTTGATAGACAGGCTGAACGATCGGCTGTTGATAGACCGGCTGGACTATCGGCTGCTGATACACAGGCTGTATGATCGGCTGCTGGTAGACCGGCTGATAGTAGTTGTCGCCGTAGACGCTGACGGTTCCGTCGCAGTTCTTCGAGACTGACTGTCCGGCCGAGGTGACCGTGACCGTGGCGCTCTTCTGGCCGCCATAATAGTAGGCCTTATTGACCGTTTGTCCGTATCCAGAGAGACCGTCTGTTCCAGTCCATGTATAGTTGTAGGCATTGTTGCCTCCGTATGCGGATGCATACCACTGGACCGTCTGTCCGGCCTGAGCCGAAAGAGGCATCGGGTAGCATGATACCTGGAGCGGAGAGTACACCGGCTGTTGATAGACCGGGCGGTACGTATTGTAGTTATACGCAGGCGTACCGTAGTACTGTCCCGTATACTGGGTCTGACCATAGCCATAGCCGCTGTAATACTGGGCATTCGCAGGGACTGCCGCGAACACGCAGAATACGGCTACGAGAGCCATACCGATCGCTATATATTTTGCATTGATATTAATTTTCATAGTCATGGACATGCCTCATCAAGTGGCTCTATTGAGCCACACAATAACAGCACGCTGGATTTAAGGACTAATGGGTAGAATTGTATACTAAAACTAGATAAAAGTCAAGTAGGGCCGTTCCTACCTCTGGTATAGCATATTCTGGCCTAAAAAGCCCTGTTTTGCTTTGGCTTTTGGAGACGACTGGACGTCGC
>CAZSAV010000033.1:0-7234 GCA_964604805.1 uncultured Candidatus Saccharibacteria bacterium
GCGAACACGAGGATCTTGAGGAGCTTACCGAGGATCCATCCGCTCGTCCGCCGGTCGATGCGGACATGCTCGCGCGAAGCGAGATGCCCGAGCGGGGCGAGCTCGGATATCTCCGAGCAGATGCCAGAGAGGCTCATGATGTTGGTCATGCGGCCTCCCTGCTTCGGGTCTGCGAAGCTCGCGACGAGATTGGGAAAGGCGAGCTGATAGTTCATCTTGTTTTTCTTCTTCCGCGGAGACCCTGCGTACGATTCTTCGATGCTCTCCGCTTCTTCGCGCATCGACCGAAGCAGATATGCTTCCCGGTCCAAGAGGCCGTTGTATTTTTTCGACGCGGCCCGCTTCAAGATGCACGTCCGGTCGTCCGGAAGCTCACATGCGAAGATGTCGAATTCGTCCGTTCTGCCGATCTGCGTTCCGACCCTGAATTCCAGGTCCGGAGGACTGACTGCGTTCATATGTTCCTTTCGTTTGGTGTGTCTGTGCAACGGTTTTCAAGTTGCAAATGGCTATACGTTTTATAACAAAATAACCATATTCCGTCAATATAGTGTAGTGTGTATAACTATATTGACAATGATCTATATATTTGTTACAAAGAACTCAGGTTCATTGAAAGAACTGTCGTTTCGAAACAACGCACAAACAAAGAGAAAGGTACCTAATGAAGAAAGTAAAAACAGCTCCGGAAGCACCGGAAACGCCCGAAGCCGCCGCAGCGCCCGCTGCGCCCCCGGCCAAGGAAACAGTCGTCATCACTCCCCCTCCGCCCATTCCCGGCCTCGAGCCCTGGCAACAGCGCATCGGGCCGTTCGCGAAAGCGGTCGGAAAAGCGGAAGGTGAGATCACGAAGGCGCTCGCGCCGCTCGTCGGCGAGCCAGGAAAAGAAGCGCTCGAAGCGCTTTCCGATCCGCAAGCGGTGCTCGACACCGACCTCGTAGACGCGCTCGTCAAGGACGGTCCGAAGGTCCCCGTCGGGATCTTCCGGAAGAACGTCGCGAAGCTCCGCGGAGACGCGGCTATCGCGATCCCAGCTTTGAATGAAGCGAAATCCGGCGCGCTTTCGAGCGTCCTGCCGATGGTTCCCGAAGACGTGAGCTTCCTCGAGATGCTCAAAGTCGGCGGCGTCCTGAAGCCTGGTAAGACTGAAGTTATCTCCGCTCTGCGAGCGGCGCTGGCCTATCGGTTCGGCTTATATGATCTGCCTGAGACAATCGTGGCACGCATGGAAGCCTTCGCTGAAAGCCAAGAAGAGGCCGTCGGTGAGACCTTCTTCAAGCTCCGCAATATCATCACCAGCCGCAGCTACGGCGAGATCCTCTCGGTCCTCGGCGTCCCCGGCTCGTTCGTGACTGAAAGTCGCCGCAAGACGTTCCTCGAGAAGCTCGACACCGGCCTCTGGTCTGAATTACGCAGCTTCAACGGACGCCTCGTCGCATGGCAGGATACCTGGCTCAAGGGAGTCGCGAATCCCAGCATGGCCTTCACGATGATGGCCATGTCGCAAAGCGGGCGCACGGGCGTCATGCCTCCGGGCATGATGCAGCCGCCCGAGACCGCAAGCCTGCGCGATGCCGCCGAAGGCGTCATCAACCAGATCAACAAGGTCTTCGCCGGATTCGGAGTCCCTGTGGCCCGCGCGCTCGCCTACGATGCCACTCGCATCAAAGGAGTTCTCGAAGACCCTGCGCTCCCGGCCGCCATCGGCGCGACCAATCGCGAACAGATGGTCAAGATGCTCGGCGCCTCGGTCACTGCGGACAATATCCGCATGGAACGCTCGATCACGCGCTTTACGCTCGCGATCATGGAATTGCCGAAGGTCAACCCTGGCAATGACGAATACGCCTACCTGGCCGCCATGCTGGAGCTCAGCGCTTCGATCCCCTGGGACAAGCTCCCGGCTTCAAGCGACGGCCGTGCTGGCCTCGGCCGGACCGCCCGCAACGGCGGATACGGCCGCAGCGTCCTTCACGAAGAAGAAAGCTGATTCGATCGGGGTTTCGACCCTGTGACAGTCACAGCCCTGGATTTCGGTCCAGGGCTTTTTTTGTACAAAAAACCGCCCGAGGCTGCGCTCGGACGGTATGACAAACGTCTATGACAATGCATTGCGGACGAGCTTTGCGACCGCGCGGAGCTCTGCCTCGGGAGACTCTTCGCGCTCTCCGGGACGATAGAGGAATTTACGCGGCTCGAATTCGTAGATGCCCGCATCGCCCGGCGTCCGCGGGACGATATGCAGATGGAAATGCGGCACCGACTGGCCCGCGATCTTGCCGTCATTCCATGCGATATTGAATCCTTCGGCCTTGAAGACCTTCTTCATAGCCTCGACGATCTTGACGCGCAATTCTTCAATGGCGTCTTTCTCTGCGGCAGTGAGGTCTTCGTATCGCGGCACGCAGCGCTTGGGAACGACGAGCATATGCCCCGGCGTGATGGGGATATTCGTCGGGAACGCCCATGCGAGAGCGTTCTCAGTGACTTTCCGTTCTTGTATTTCCGGCAATGTGCAGAATGGGCAAGGTTTCATACTCGAATGAGTCTACCAATATTGATGAGTAATACAAGCTACCCGTGCAGGCCGATTTGCAATTCATACAGCCTGCGGTATTCGCCGCCTTCGATCTTGACCAGCTCGTCATGCTTCCCTTTTTCTATGATCTTTCCATCCTTGAATACAAGGATAGTGTCCGCTTTCCTCACCGTGCTCAAGCGGTGAGCGATGATGAAGGTCGTCTTGCCTTTCATGAGCTGATCCAATGAATCAGTGATGATCTTCTCTGATCCTGCATCGAGAGCCGCGGTCGGCTCGTCGAGGATGAGTATGCGCGGGTCGCGGAGTATGGCGCGAGCGATGGCGACGCGCTGCTTCTGGCCGACAGAGAGCTTGACGCCGCGCTCGCCGACCAATTGCTGCCATTTCTGTGGGAACTTCTCGATGAAATCGATCGCATGAGCCTTGCGCGCGGCTTCGCGCATCTCGGCATCCGACGCTTTGAAATTGCCATATTTGATATTGGTCTCGATCGTGTCATTGAAGAGCACTACTTCTTGGGGAACGACCGCGATCTGCGAGCGCAGGTCATGGAGGCGGATCTCTCTCACATCGTGGCCATCGATGGTCACCTTGCCTTTATTCGCGAAATGATACGCCGATACGAGATCTATGAGCGTGCTCTTGCCGACGCCCGATTCTCCGACGAGCGCCACGACGTCGCCGGCACGGATCGAGAATGACACATCGACGAGGACCGGCTTTCCTTCGTCATATGAGAAATCGACATGCGAGAACTCTATATCACCGCGCACCGGGAATGGCGAAACGAGTGAATGAGAAGCGACGGGCACATATACTTCCGAGGGCGTCTCCAATATCTTTTCAGTCTCCTGGATATTGATGATGCCGTTATGGATGGTCTGCCAATTTCGAGCTATCGTCACGAACGGGCCGAATATCATAGCCGCATACGCATTGAAAGCGAGGAGCTCGCCGAGCGTCATCGTGCCTTGGTGGATATATACGACCGAAAAGCAGAATATGAGCACCTGAGTCGCGAGGATGGTGAATCGCTGATACAGGCTCAGTGTGCCCCATACCTTGGTGAGGCGCATCCACATCGGCACGGCGCCCTTCATCTTCTCTGATATCTTCTCTTGCTCATATCTCTCTGCTGTGGCCTGCTTGATGGCCATGGCATTGCCGATGACGTCATATGCGTCGCCCCAGATGAATGAGAGGCGGTCATAATACTCTTTTTGATATGCAGACAAGGGCTTCACTTGGCGCACCAAGACGAAGATGTATGCGAACAATCCAACGATGAGGAATAGAGCGAGGAGCGGTCGCATATAGAATGCCACGCCAAGAGCGATCGCTATGCTCAATATCTGCGGGGCGAGGTCGATGACGATCCTGCCCGCAATGGTCTCGAGCGAATTGGCCGCGGCGTTGATCTTCTGGCCGACTTCTCCGATCTTATTGGTCTTGTGGAACGAAGCCGGAAGATCGAGCAAGAAACCGAAGCCTTTGGAGAGATAGTCGAGCCAGATCGTATTGGACAGCAATTCGCTGGTGATGTTGATCCGCCAATCCAGGAGGTACGTAACGCATTGAACGAACGCCCAGCCGATGAGGAGCCAGACATATAGAGGAAGAGCGAATCCAAAGAGCCCGAGGGTCGAAGGAGCGATGATGGCATCGAAGAATCTGCCGGCTACATACGGGATGATGCCGTTGCCGATAGCCGAAAGGACGCCCATCACGCTCAATATGACGATGCGCTTTTTGTATTGGGTTATGTATTGAAGGAGGACTTTGAAACCGGTATACAGGCCTTCCTTGGTTATCTTTTCGATTTTCTCTTCTTTCATAGAAGGGTCAGTATATCATGCAGGTCATATCTTCTTGAATCTCTCCCACTTTTCCTTGAAGAGCTCGCGCATATCGGCGGCTACGGACGGATGCACCAGGCCTTCGAGCGGACGGTCATGGATGAGCGCGTCGCGGACTTCTGTCGCCGAGACCTTGGGCGTGGTGCCGTCGAATCTATTCATGAGCGAACAAGCGCGGCCGTCGTCCATGAAGAAGCGTATGTCTTCCTCGCAGCCGCCGAAGAACGTGACTTCGGACGGCTTCATGCCTGCCGCCGCCAAGATGTCGTCGAGAGCCGAGAGCCACTCTGCATCGCTCGGATAGTCGGGCAAGCCGACGATGCGGATGTCCGGATATACGGCGCGGATGAACTTCTTGCGCTCGTCATACGAGAAGAAATGGCGCAACGAGAACGGCGCATTCGAGCTGCCGATGATCAGTATGGAATCCTCTGCTCCGCACTGCGCGAGCATCTCCCCCACGATGGCGGCATGGCCGAGGTGGAGCGGGTTGAATCTGCCGATATATGCGCCGCGCTTTTTCATGGGCAAAGTGTAGCAGAATCAAGGATGATACTCCATATTTAAGGGCTGAAAAACGGGCATATGCCGGCATGCGTCGTACTTGACTTTTCTATAAAAATTTGTTATAAGTCGAATAGGATTTTAGAACGATTGAAAACCACAAGCGAAAGGAGAAAGCACTATGAACCGCAGATATGAATCGACCGCTCCCGAACGCGTCAAAACATTGGCGCCTCGGGACATCTCATCCATCGACTTGCGCGACTTGCGCTCATTCATGGACGCAAAGGGCTTCGATTTGAACGTCGTTGCCCAGCTCGGAGCATCTCAAGCGTTCGCTCCCCTCTTCAGGCAACTGGTGCTGAGGAGCGATAATGCATCTCACGACATTTCGCTCAACCAATATGCCGAAGCGCTCGGATCGATCGATCCGAATGCCTCGGCCGAGCCCTATACCGGATCGGATATCCAAAACGGCCGGATCAACCAAGGCGTCGTGAATAGCGGCATGAGCACCGCCGAAGCCCGCTTCGGAGAAGGGACCGCTTCGCGGTTCCAATTCTCCAGACTCAACGTCGGCCGCGCTGCCGATGTTCCCATCGCGGTCATCGGCTATGGCGTTGCCGGCATCCTCGTCTGCAATGCCCTGCGCCGGCTCGGCTTCGACAACATCACGGTCTTCGAAAAATCGAAGCCGCTCGGCGTCTGGAGCTATGAGAACGTATATCGGCTGTCGCGGAACAATCCGCTACGGCTGCAATACTTCGATGGCGTGCTCGAGCCTGCCCCTGGCGGAGGAGACGAAGTCAGGAACTTCCTTGAGAAAGCCATAACCGAAGACGTAAAGGTCGCCAATGTCGAATCGGTCAAACCGGGCGACATGGCTCATAGCGTTTCCGTCACCGGAAAACCCAAAGGCAAAAGATTCCCCATCGTCATCAATGCGGTCGGGTTGGGAAAGCCTAAGCCGGTATCGGATCCGGCGCGCATGTCGACTGAAACCGGCCTGCAACGCGCCGGCATGCGGTGGCAGATGCGCCTTGATCGCGAGAAAGTCGCCGGAAAGACCATTGTCTTGATCGGGCTCGGGAATTCCACGGCAGAGATGCTGCGGCAGATCCACGACCTTCAGGACGAGGGATACGGCGTCGACTATCGGGTGATCACACATTACCCGGTCGAAGCGGTACAGAACCCAGGAAGATACGTCGCATGGAACAAGCGCACCTACCGCGTGTTCCGGGACTTGTCTCGGCCGAATCTGGTAGACTATCAGGGAGATCTGCCCAAATCCCGATATGACTACTTCCGCGCCCTCCACGGCAACAAGATCGTCACCGACATCAAGCGCTGGGAGATCGAGAAGCCCGGAGTGCTCTCGGCCTACGCCGACGGAGACCGGTCCGACATCCCGCATGACATGCTGATGACGCTCATCGGCTACCATCAGTCCGAAGATTCCATGTGCCGGCTCGGCTGCAGCTACGATACCGATCACGGCTGCGGGATATTCGACTATGACGGAGAGATGGTCGCCAAGAGAGGCGCCGTAAATCCCGCCAAACGCCTGCGCAAGGGATATTACGGCTTCGGCTCGATACTCGAGACTCCGCAGAATCCGAATGCCATCGTCATCCCCGGCATGCTCTATGCCCTCGGCGACCTGCTGTTCGGCATCGTGATGCGCGCGACTGAATACCAAGCAGCGAAAGAATATCGCCGCTGATCACCGACCCTCTGGCTCACCAGCCGGAGGGTTTTTTTATGCCCTGATACGTATTGACATATCAGAAATATAATGCTACTGTAATATCAGTCAATCGCATTGAACAACCACATAACGAAAGGAGCATATGTTCACACAACTGTCCAACGCTCGGCGCGCGCTCGCCATCGCCGTCATCCTTGGATTCATATTCCAGGTCGGCCATTTCGCCGAGCACCTCACGCAATTCTATGTATGGCTCGCGCACGACCGCACGGCGCCCTACATGTCTCCTATCGCCAATAGCCTGTCATGCTTCCTCGGCAACGCATTCGTGCGCGGCGAGGCCATGTGCGGCAGGACGCAGATACCGACCAATCGCCAGATGATGGTCGGCATGGAGATCCTCCATCTCATCGGAAACGGCATCTTCCTAGCGACCATAGCCGGGCTCTATCGCTTCCATCGCCACCGGCTGGTGAGATACGCGCTCTATGTGGAAGGATTCCATCTGTGCGAGCATCTCATGCTGACCGCGTCCGTGGTCTGCCTCGGCTATCCTGTGGGGTTCAGCACCCTCTTCGGAATGGCCGGGTCGGTCATGGCCCATAATGCCATGGTGGGATA
>CAZSAV010000034.1:0-6789 GCA_964604805.1 uncultured Candidatus Saccharibacteria bacterium
TCTCTGCCTTTTTTATATATAAAAAAAGCCCCGTCTCGATCATGTCGAGGACGGGGCATATCTAGTCGAGGTCGGGCAGGAATACCCGTTTGAGGAACAGGATTGCGGCGAGCCGCCGATATCCGGGATCCCAGAATGCGCTGTGCGAATCGATGCGGATCGACTCGCGGAATCCAGCGCTCTTGCGTTCCGGATGGAATCTCCAATATCCCGTATGCATCAGGCGATATGGGAGCGCATCCCGCTCCATTTCTGAGGCCCATATCGGCCGGATCGGCTGTCTCAAGAACGTCTTGCGCTCGGGGCGCAAGTAACCGGTCATGAGGCGCCGATGCAGGTCTCGGATGGCCGCCATATCGCCCGACCATACCCCTTGGAAAAGGACATGGGCGAGCGTGCTGTCTCCGAGCGACCTATCTGGATCGCGGAAGTCGCGGATGGCGAGGCTGTCGTCTTTGTGTCCGGCGAGCCAGAATTCGAGAGGCTTTCCAGTTATGCCGGCTTGTGAGAGCGATTCTCGAAGCAAGCCCTGGATATATTCTCGGTCCTCGAGAGAGGCGTCGGGCCGTATGAAGACAGCCACGTCGTGGTCCGCATCGCGAGCCGCATAGCCCTTGATGAGCGAGCCATATGATATGACGACTGGCAGAATATATTCCATGAGCTCGGGCGAATCCATGATCGCATCCGCCGCTCGTTCGCATTTCTTGGCGAGGCTCGGGTCTTCAGTCAGGGCATCTTCATCGAGCTTCGGCATCTTGATGCCGCGCTGTTTGAGGGCGTCCGCATCGACGACATCGAGCGTACAGAGCCTCCGCCAAGCGGTGTCGGCTTCTGCGTCGATCGTCTGATCGTTGCGATGCTTGAGGCTGTCTACCATGCCTTCAAAGAGCGACCAGGCGATTTTCGCCTGATGCATGTCTATCGGAGACAAGCGCTCGATCGACATCCGCACTGCGCGTATGGCGATCCGGGCTATGCAGGCGCTTGTCGAAGCAGAAACGGAAGCAGCGAGATCTCCTGCAGGCACTTCGCCCGCATCGATCGATGCCGCCAATGCTTTGGAACAGCGCTCGATGATCCGATCCTGGTCCCGTTTGATCTCCCAGCGTATGCGGGACATCGGCCGGGCAGGATGGGTCGCTATATGCATCCGTTCGGCTTCGCGCGAGGCTTCTTCAGCCCAGCGGAACATCTCTTTCCGTCGCTCCTCGCTGTCGAGGGGCGAAAAGCCGAGATCGGGGGTATCTAATGCGCTCTCGACTTCTCGGATCTCCCGCGCGATCCAGGTCGCTCGGTCGAATGCGAGGAGCGGCAATGTTTCGTTCATCGTACGGACGAGGACGGGATCTTTCGCGTTCGTCGCGGCGGCATGGACCTCTTCGAGGGACAAGACGCCTTTTTCGACGAGAGCGGGAGCGAGATGAACCGCTTTGACGACCTGCGGAAGCGGGCCGTCGCGGAGCTCCGGTTCGGGGATGTCTCCGGCCACGAAGTTCTCGCGCAGGTCGCTTTGTATCAACAATCGATGCCATGCATTGCGGCAGGTCCGCGCGAATGCGTCGATCGCTCGATGCAAGCGCGCCGACCGCGGCCTCCATGCCGGTTTGGGCAGGAGCTCGATCGGGAAATAAAGAAGGAGGCGTTCGTTGCCTTCTTCTTCATTCATGAACTGCGCGAGCTTCTCGTAGAGGATAGCTGTAGTCGCTGGGCCGATGAGGCCGGCTTCTACCGCATCCTCGATGTGCATCGCAGGATCTGGGATCGATTGGTACGCTCCGTGGAGGAGCGATACGATGTTGCGCCTTTTGCGCGCGAGAGACCTCAGTCGAGGGTCGCCGCGAACGGCCTCGGGCCACGGCGAATGATGCCGGGCAGGGTCGAGGAGCCATGACACTGGCGGCGCGACGACGGATGTCCGTCTATCGGCCGCAGGGGCGCTCGAAGGGGGCAATTGGAGCATGTCTTTCATATATTTCCTTTTCAAATAGTCAAAGCGAGTCTGTAATTAATTTAAAATAAATAATGAATAATGTCAAGTTTGGGGGTATAAAAAAACCGGCGAAATTTCGCCGGTCGGAGCTCAACGCAGAGCGTATGAGCCCCTGAAACAATCGAATACGCTGACGGCTCTCTCGAGAAGCTCGCCTTTGAGGCAGAGCTCGTCGCAGAGCATCATTTCGCGGTATCCGATCTCGTAGAGCCATGCGAGCTGTTCGAAGTCCGAGCAAGACGGCACCGGACTCTGGATGATCGAGAGCAGGAGCCTCGATCCGACGCATGCTTGCGGATCGGCCCTGATGATGAGCCGGATCGCATTCAGGATGTCGTGCGGCCGGTCGACCTCGACATAGAGGTCTCCTTGAGCCGCGACCAGCCTGACGTTGGGCGTTTTGACGAATTGTTCCGTCACAAAGGACAGCCCGCGGTTATTCTCGATCTTGAGCCTCACTTCCGCATCCTCGCCGACGAGCTTGATGAACTCGTCGGCGTCGTTCACGCATTCTGTATATGACAAGAAGAATCTACGGAATCCGGCTTGCAAGACCTTGTCGATCTTTACGAGCTCTGCGGATGTGAATTGCGGGCCGCCGACATAAAGGCTGGCGTCCCTGATGTGCAGGGATTCGCCGGCTTTGACTTTGTTGGCGGGGCCGCTGTCGAATATGAGCCTCGTCCCGTCTTCCGCGAGCTCCACGAGGAGCGCCGAGTCGGCTCCTGCCTTGAAAAGGACGGGAGTCGGCAGTTTAACGCGGATCGGATGATTGATCCTGATGTCGAGATGGTCGCTGTTCGGTATGGCCTCGGTCACCCGAAGCTGTCTCCCTTTGACGTCGAAGAACAGGGGAGTCTGTATGTCCATGCCCTTGAGCCTACCGAGCTCCTGGTCTAGCTCCGCAGAATCGATCATGGCGCTGTTCAAGCGGATGCTCGATATGCGCGGATCGTTAACGAACCGGGAGAAATGCGGGAAGCTCGGCCAGAGCGTCACTGCCAGCATGAGGTCGCTCATAGGAGAGGCTTGGTTGTCTCATCGAGAGGCTTGGCCCCGCGGATGACGGATTTGGTGCTGTGCGTCTTTGTCGCGCCGCGCGTCGGATCCTTGACGGCATGGATGGTCTGCAATGATTTGTAGACCGTTTTGACTTGTTCAGCCGTCTGTCGGCCTTCGAGCTCTTCCTCGAAGTAGGCGATGCGCTCTGTCTCTTTGGCCATGATGCCGAAGATGACGTCGACGACGCGCTCAGCTTCATAGAGGATGCTCACATGGTCTGCATCGAGGAGGTCGACCCAGCGATCATAGATCTGCTTGTCGAGCGGGCTCATCTTGTCTCCGCCTCTCGGGTCGTATTCGCTGTGAATATAATATACCGCGAATCTCTGTTTGAGTTCGTGGAACAGATCATCGGTGCTGAGCTTGCCTTTGAGCTTGATGCCCAGGACTCGCTCGGCTGTCTGTTCATCGATGTAGTCATACGGCATCTCGTCGCCGATGATGATGAAGAGCGGCTTGCGTATGGCATTCGGGGTTTGGATCTTGCGTAAGCAATACAAGCCGTTGAGCTCGTACGTTTCGCGCATTTGTCCGCCGCCTTTGCGCTCTTGGATGAGCCCGGCGAGGCTGTCTTTGAGTTTCAAGCCCTTTGCCGGTGGCTGAACTTGGACAGGGTAATCCTCGATGTCCGCATTGTCATTTTCGCGGTAGCCGCTATTCGCGTCGCCATTCGCCATGAAGCATATCTCGAGGTCGTCGCCCATGTATTCTTTGCCTTCCATATCGAGATAGGGCATCTTGGAGAAGATCGTCGCTGGCTTGTCCTGCATCGAATCCGTGATGTCGACATCGATGATGAGGGGCCAGGTCGAGTTCATGATGATCTGCTTGGGGACGAGGTCCCGGAGCGTCTTTTGTTCCGATCGGGCTCGCTCATAGCTTCGCCCGGCGTGCTCGTCGTATTGCGCTCGCGCGCTATCGAAGTTGTGTCCGCGCCATTCGCCCGGATCATAATCGCCACTCTCTGACATATATTCCTTTCTTGTTTCTGATTATTTACAGTCCTGCGATCGGCTTCATGCCTGACCGCTTGCGTCCGAAGGCTTTGCTCCGGACTTCCTTGATGGTCTGGCACAGGTCTTCCTTTTCCCATGTCGGCCGTCCCGCGATGCTCCGCGCTATCATCGGCCTGATGAATGCGCACAGCTCCTCAGGGACGTCCTTGGGCACCCGCCGCTGTTTGACCGCTTCGAGGTCTCCGCTCAATGCATAGATCATCGTCATCCCGAGGCTGTAGAAGTCCGATTCGGGGACGATAGGCTTGCCTTCGATCTCTTCAGGGGGAGCATAGAGCTCAGTGTGGCCCTTGCTCACCGAGTCGATGGTCGGTTTGATCATCGACAGGCCGAAGTCGACCACCGTCGCCATGTGCTTTTCAGGCTGGACGATGATGTTCTGCGGTTTGACGTCGCCATGGACCACGCCGTTGTGATGGATATAGCTCAGCGCATTCAAGACGCGCTCAGTGATCCATGCCACATGCTCGGCAGGGAGCTTGCCGACCTTCTCGACGATCTTTTCGATTGTCAGGCCGGGGATGTAGCTCATGACGAGGGCGATGCGCCCGTCGTCGAGCCGGATGCGGTCTCGGATGGCAGGAATGGAATAATGCCGGAGGTCCCACATCGCTTTGGCTTCGTCGTCCAATATCCAGGTATGCTGCGGAGCGACGTTGGAGCAGTCTTTAATGCATACGAGCTCGTGGAGCTCGGAATGCTCTGCTTTGTACGTGCGGCCGAAGCCGCCTTCTGCGATCCCTTGGATCAGCCGATACGGCCCGATCATTTTGCCGTCGCGGGGATATACTGTTTTGTCGTATTCCTCGCGGCGCGCCGAAGCCGAGAGGATCTCGTATGCTTCGTCGAGCGTCCGCTGCGATTCTTTTTGATGCGGCAAGGGGCCTCGATAGATATTCGAGAGCGCCCGATACGCCGCAGTGATGACGGCGGGCTTGGCTCGGGGACTCACCTCGAGCACTTCATAGGGGTTCATATTCTTTTTCATAGTATCCTTTGTTTTCAATGTCCGATTGTCTTCCTAATCTCAAAGTACATAAATAATGGCTATGTGTCAATGTCCCCCGGAAAGCTATTTACAAATAGTATATATTGTGCTATAATAGTGTGAGAACACAACAATAACCAAAGAAAGGAATAATGAACAGTACTTCAAAACAAATCGACTACGGAAAAATCACCCCCGATCTTATTGGCATTGCTTTAAAAGAGCTCGTGCGCCGCGCCATGATGGCGATCCGCAACGAGCGCTTCGATTTCGAAAAGCATGACAAGGAAGGCAAGACAGGCAAGATGGACGACGTCTTCACCTCGGCTGACGCCGCGGCGCAGGCTATCTACTTGAAGTCGCTTCGGGAATGCTTCCCGGGCTGGGGCATCGTCGCCGAGGAAGACAGCTTCCGCATCCCGTGTACCGACGGGTCGGGACTCTACCTCACGGTAGACCCTCTCGACGGCACCAAAGCCTTCACTCGTTTGCAATCGCACGGCGTCGGCACCATGGTGTCGCTCTCGCACGACGATGAATACCTCGCGGCATTCATTGGCGACGTGAATACTCAGGAGATCTACGGCTTCAGGCCGGGATCCGAGAAAGTCCATCGCATCAGCGAATTCAGCATTGCGAGACAGCTCGTCGCTTCCACGCGAGCGCTCAAGGACGGCTACGTCCTCCTGCGCGATCCGAGCGATACCTATTCGGCTCTGTCGCAGCGTGTCGTCAAGAACTGCTTCAAGAACCACATGGTGGACGGCGGTTCGATCGGCACCTGGATGGCTCGCCTCTGGAAGGGGGAGGTGTCGGGCGCCCTGATCGAGCCCTCGATGGAGAATCCTTGGGATGCGAATCCTGTGAATGCCATCACCACCAAGCTCGGGTACGTGTACCTGCACGCTGTGGGAGACAAGTGGATCCAGGAAGATCCCAAAGCGACGCCGAATGTCGTCGAACGCAAGCACGACACGCTGATCATCCATCGCAACAATCTGGATGAATTCATGCGTGGTGCGTGATCATGGCTAGGGCTCATAAGCCCCGCCGCCCCATCCTCGATATATTCGGGATGGGGTTTTTAATGCAAAATTTGAATGGCTATCCTCTCGGCTGCCGTGATATACTTTTCGCATGATAACCGGCATAGCATTCTGCGCATACGCAGTGTCTGATATGAAGAAAGCTCGCGCCTTCTATGAGGGTGTATTGGGTTTGAAGCCGGGCAAAGACTATGACGGCACAAATAGCGAGAACTGGATCGAATATGACATCGGTGCGAGCACCCTCGGCGTCGGCTGTGCGCCAGATTGGAAGCCGTCTCCTGACGGCATGTCTGCCGCATTCGAAGTCGACGACTTCGCCGCATTCACGGCCATGTTGAAGCAGAAGGGAGTAGCATTCAAAGACGGTCCATACGACTTGCCGTCCTGCAATATGCTCGTCATCAACGACCCAGACGGCAACAAGGTCGTCATTCATCATAAGAAGAAATAATAGTTGACTTTAGTCATTGGCGGCGTAGCATCAGGGCAGATAACCTTCAAAGAAAGGAATATGAATGAAAGCACGTTTCCATATCGTCGCCATCATGGCGATCTCGATTTCCGTTGCCCTTAGCCAGGGCTCGCGGATTTTGAATGCCGGCCCGCATCCAGTCGCTCCAGTCACAATAGCGCATGACGGCTATGTCGAATGGACCAATATCGGCTGGTCTCAAGAAGAGG
>CAZSAV010000035.1:0-6788 GCA_964604805.1 uncultured Candidatus Saccharibacteria bacterium
GCCTCGGGCGACGCAGAGAAGGAGCGAGGCTGGGCACTCGTGCGTGACGATGAGCACGTTCTTGCCCTCGTATCTCTTCTCGATGTCATATATGAAATCGCCCATGCGCTTTTTGACATCGCGATACGTCTCGCCTCCCGCGGGGCATGCATCGAACCTGCTCTCTTCCGGAAACGCCTTCACGTAGTCGGGATATTTCTTGCCATTGAATTCGCCGAAACCGAGCTCGGACAAGCGCGGATCGATCTCCACGGCATCGTTCTTCCAACCCAATTCTGCTTTCAATACGTCTGCGGTTTCTTTGGTGCGCAGGAGCGGAGACACGAAGACGAGGTCGAATGTCTGTCCTTTCAACCGAGTCGCCGCCGCACGGACCTGCTCTTTGCCTTTTGCGGTCAGATGATACTGAGCGGCCGGGTCAGAGCTCACAATGTCCTGCACGTTCTGCTCGGCTTCTCCATGACGGATGACGTGATATGTATTCTTGGCTCGCGAATGCCTCTTGAGCTCATCGAGCGAGCCGATGAAATGATATGCGCCATGCGAGCCCTCTTCCTTCCATACCGGTATCGGCGCTCCCCAGAAACGGGTGCGGGAAACGGCCCAATCGCGGGCCCCTGCGAGCCAATTGCCGAAACGGCTCTCTCCGATCTCTGGCGGCACCCATGTGACTTTCTTATTCTCCGCGACGAGCTTGTCTTTGATGCTCGTGACACGGACGAACCACGACGACGTCGCATAATTAAGGAGCGGCGTGTCGCAGCGCCAGCAATGCGGATAGGGGTGGACGAGCTTCTCTTTGGCAAAGAGCGAGCCGCTATGCGCGAGCCATTTGATGATCTCGATGTCCGTCTTCTGATGAGCGTCCTTTTCTCCATCGGAGTCGATCGGCTTTACATGGAGACCGGCAAAATCGGTCACTTCTTTCTTGAATGTGCCGTCGGTCGCCACATGCTGGACGAACGGCAGATCATATCTCTGCAAAAGCTCATAGTCCTCCGCACCGAATGCCGGCGCGATATGGACGATGCCCGTGCCGTCTTCTGTCGTCACGAAGTCTGCGCCGTATATCTTCCAGCCGTTCTGGCGATTCTTCAATTTGGAATCTTTGGAATAATAGTCGAATAGCGGCTTGTAGGATTTTCCGATGAGCTCGGAGCCTTTGAAGGTCCTCACCTCCGCTGGATTCGCGAGCACTTTCTTCGAGACCCACTCGTCCTTGAGCTTCATATATCTATCCTTGGCGAGAATGTATACAGCAGTATCTTTAATTTCTACGTATTCGACGTCTGGATGCACTGCCAAAGCCACGTTGCCCGGCAATGTCCATGGCGTCGTCGTCCATGCCAAAAGAAATGTTCCTGGCTTGTCCGTCAATTCGAATTTAGCGGTGGCTGATATATCGGTGATGTCCTTGTACCCTTGCGCCACTTCGAAATTGGACAGCG
This sequence comes from uncultured Candidatus Saccharibacteria bacterium, assembly GCA_964604805.1. Classification (GTDB taxonomy): domain Bacteria; phylum Patescibacteriota; class Minisyncoccia; order Phycocordibacterales; family PALSA-1337; genus C7867-002. The sequence continues at coordinate 1,449 of CAZSAV010000035.1, forward strand.
TCGTCTCGCAGCGCGGGCAGAGATTCATGGACTTGAATCCTTCGTAGACGAGGCCTTTCTCGTGGAGCTGTTTGAATATCCACCAGACCGTCTCGGTGTAGGTCGAATCCATCGTCCGATAGTCGTCATCCATGTCCACCCATCTGCCGAGGCGCGGCACGATCGTGCGCCACTCGTCCGCATATCTCATGACGCTCTCGCGCGCTTTGGCATTGAAATTTCCGATGCCGTAGGTGACGATGTCTTTCTTCGTCTTCAAGCCCAATTCCTTCTCGATCAGATTCTCGATTGGCAAGCCGTGGCAATCCCAGCCCCAGCGCCTGCGCACGCGATATCCCTGCATGGTCTTCCAGCGAGGTATGACGTCCTTGATCGTGCCAGCCAAGATGTGGCCATAATGCGGAGATCCTGTGGCGAATGGAGGGCCATCATAGAAGGTGAAGTTCCCTTTCGGCGCTTCCTTCTCTAGCGATGCCTCAAATGTGCCCTTCTCTTTCCAAAAAGATAAAATGCGCTCCTCGCGTTCGGCGTGGGAGCTCTTTGCGGCCATAGTCTGCTTGGTTTCCTTGAGATCTGCCATATTCGTAAGGCTATTCTAGCACTTTTTGCTTATTTGAGAATGAAATGCCTCATATCAACAGGATGCGCACATGATATGAGACTTTGAATCTTGACATCTCATCAAAAATCAATTATATTTCCGCGCAGATGGCGCTCTGACAGAGCACGGAAGTCAGCAAGGACGCTCCTCCTTGTCGCTCGGTCAGCATGCACACGGAAGCCGACCTCCACCGGCGCTCCGAATGCATGATAGGGACGGTGCAAGGCTCGTCCCAGTGCAGAGATCGGTTCCTCAAAAACCATTTGCGTACCATCGATGTTTCTGTACGCTTCCCTTCGTCGCACCATGTCGCCGTTCCTTCGAGGACGCTTCTCTCACGCGGCGATCAGTCGGGATGCGACGGACGCCCTCGCGCGCGGGATCCTCACGGATTCCGCGCTTTTTCTTTGTCTATTTATCTGCCTTTGGAGACGAGCCTCAATGCGGCGTCTATCTTGCGAGCGATATTCCTAAAATCCTTTTCCTTTCTTCCGCGCGTAGTCTCAGCCGCTGAGCCGAGCCTGATGCCGGACGGGTCGGCCGGAGGCCGAGCATCGAACGGGATGGCGTTCTTGTTGACGCTGATGCCGACCGATTCGAGCGCTTCGCTCGCCTCTTTTCCGGTCACTGCTCCGGCTCCTGAAGAATCTCTCTTTCCGCCATACCATGTGTCGACGAGGACGAGATGCGTGTCGGTGCCGTCAGAGACGATCCTCCATCCGAGCTTTTTGAGCTCGTCTGAAAGAGCCGCTGCATTCATGACCACGCTCGCCGCATATTTCTTGAAAGCCGGAGACGCCGCCTCTTTGAGAGCCACTGCGACAGCGGCGATCTGATTGACATGCGGCCCGCCCTGAAGGCCTGGGAACACTGCTTTGTCTATCTTCTTGTCGAGCTCGCGAGCGTCCTTGCGAACGAAGATGAGCGCGGCGCGCGGACCGCGGAGCGTCTTGTGCGTAGTGGTCGTGACGACGTCAGCGAATAGGAACGGCGACGGGTACGCCCCGCCGGCGACCAGGCCAGCGATATGCGACATGTCTACCATAAGCAGAGCTCCTCCCGCATCGGCCGCTTTCCTCATGCGAGCCCAATCGATGATGCGCGGATATGCCGTATATCCAGATACAAGAATAGCTGGTTTTTCCTTGGAAGCCGTTTCTTTGATCTGATCATAATTCAAAAGTTCGGTGGTTTGATCGAGACCATACGGCACCTGCTGCCAGAACTTTCCTGTAGCCGAGACTTTGTGGCCATGGGTGAGATGGCCGCCATGGTCGAGGGACATGCCCATGATCTTGGAACCAGGGGCGACGAGAGCGGTATAGACAGCCAGGTTCGCGGGCGATCCTGAGAGCGGCTGGACGTTGACATGCCACTCTCCGCCATCCAAGCCGAAGAGGGCCAATGCCCTCTCTTGGCAGAGCCGCTCTAGCTTGTCGACGATGTCGTTGCCTCCGTAGTAGCGCTTGCCCGGATAGCCCTCGGCATACTTGTTGGTGAGCTCGGAACCGAGCGCTTCGAGCACGCCTTTGGAGACATAGTTCTCAGAAGCGATCAGGTTGACGACTTTCTTTTGCCTCTTTTTTTCTGCGGAAATGAGTTTTTTGATCTGTGAGTCTTTCATGTGGTTATTCTTATTCGAGCGCCGATAATGAGCCCTGCGGGACGTCAGGAGAAGCTCGACCAGGTGATCTTTCGAGAATTGATGAGCATGCGGATATCCTATCATATGCGCCAAAAAATGGTCATGCATGAAAAAACCCCGCCGATGCGAACGGCGGGGTCACCCTAGCTATGAAAGGCCTCTATTCTATATCCCCTGAGGCCGAAGGAAGAGACCGGAGACCGATCCGACCTTTCGGAGGTCGGCGCGGCGCCGCGGTCGTTGGCTTTTTTGTTCGAGCGCCGCGCATGTCGAACCGGCTCCGGTCTGTTTTCAGATTACAACAGCGCAAACCTAGGCGCAAGCCTACATGCCGATGAGTTCGCGGGCTATCCGGATGAAGTCGGCAATGACGATCTCCTGCGGGCGATTCGCATCGATGACGATATGCGGCACGCGTTCGAAGAATTTGAGGTAGCCATTGCGCACCGCCTGATGGAATGCGAGCTCCCTATTGTCGAACTTGTCGTACGTCTTGCCGTTGACCTTCGCTTCAGCGGCATTGCGGGCGCGCGCCCGGCGTATGCCTTCGCGCGGATCGACATCGAAGAAGATGTAGCCCGAGGGCAAGACCGGGAATTGCTCGCGCATGCTCCAGAATATCGGTCCGAGCATGCCGCCCGTCTGAGCTTCGACGTTATATGCGAACGAGGACGCGTCCAATCGGTCAGAGAATGTCGGTTTCCCTGCCTTTTGCGCCGGTTCGATCACTTTGAAGAGATTCTCGAAGCGTCCAGCGAACATGAGGCACATGGTGGCGTGAGGCGAAGCCTCCTTTGCTTTCGGATGCTTGATGGCGACGTCTCGGATCACTTCTCCGTATTCTGTGCCGCCCGGCTCGCGTATCGTGACGATGCGATCGCCGAGGATATCCTTCAATTCGCGGAGCGCCGACGATTTGCCAGACCCTTCCCCCCCTTCGAGGACGATGAATGGCGCCTTTCCATTCGCGCGCCAGAGCACTCCTGAACTAGACGCACCGTCTATTCGCGTCGCATGACCATTCTTTTCTGTTTTCTTTTTCGTGTTGTTCATAGGTCTCGGTGAGTTATAGCAGAGCGATGCGGCTTACGTCTACGGCTTGCGTGTGAATAACTCCGTCGCTCCTTCGACGAGGAAGACGTTGCGTATGCCGGCCGCGATCATCGAGTCCCAGCACGGCTTGCAGCACCAAAAATGTCCCCAATGGTAGAGATCGGCGCCTCCGACGCTGTTCCCCTTTTTCTTGGCGTCCTTGATGGCGCGCGGCTCGGCATGGAGCCGGGGCGCGGCGCAGCCGGGGCATGTCCAATATCCTTTTCCTGTCGGTATCTTGAAGAATCGACGGACGCAAAATTTGTTCCTATGGAAATCCATCAGCCATTTATTCTTGAGCGCGGACCTGTTCGTCGCATATCCGATGATCTCGCCATCGCGCACGATGACGGCGCTCGTCGGCTGCTGCGTATCCGTCGACTCGGCGAGAGCGAGCCGCTTTGCTTCGGACATGAATGGGTCTGAGATCGGCACGTATGTGAACGATCTCCCTTCGGGCAAGTAAGGATATTTCATAGTGTTATTCTTGCCGCAATTATATATAATAAGCGTGCCATGACCAAGTTTGACGAGATATATCAGAATGTTGTACGAGACGTCATGACCAAAGGCATCCCTGAATTTTCGGAGCGCACCGGCTATGAGACGCGCGCGATACCTGGGCTCCATCTCACTCTCGATATCGAAAAGGACGGCTTCCCGCTCCTAACTTTGCGCAAGATACCGATCAAGATGTTCGTGGCCGAACAGATCTGGTTCATCTCTGGCGCTCGCAAGCCGGAGATATTCCTCCGCGACTATACCAAGATCTGGGACGCCTTCACCAACCCCGGCGACGTCGTCACCGTCGCCTACGGATACCGCTGGCGCAAGCATTTCGGCCGCGACCAGCTCGCTCTGCTCGTCGACCTCCTCGAGAAAGAGCCGAGCTCGCGCCACGCAGTGGTCGTGACCTGGGACCCTGGCCAAGACGGCCTGTCGCTCTTCAAAAAGAAGAACGTCCCTTGCCCATATACATTCACGGTCAATATCATCGGCGGGCGCCTCCATCTCCACAATATCGTGCGCTCCAACGACGTCATGCTCGGCATGCCGGCCGATATCGCCGGCTTCGCCCTGCTCCAATGCATCCTAGCCCAGCGCCTCGGCTTGAAGCCGGGCATATATTCGCATTCGGTCTCCAATGCGCACATATACAGCAACCACTACCACGGCGCCGAGGAGATCCTCCGCCGCACCAACGAACATCCGACGATCCGGATCGAATTGCCCAGCGACGCATTCGGCAAAGCCGAGCGCATGGACAAAGAGTTCGCCGAGCAGATGGTAGAAATGATCGCCAAGCAGTATAATCCTCTCGAGCCCATCACCGGACTGAAGATAGCCTTATAACATGTCCATCCTCACCAAAAAAGACATACTCGAGCGCGTAGCGAACGGGACGCTCGGCTTCAAGCCGGGCCTCGACCAATTCCAGCTCCAAGAGCACTCCGTCGACTTGCGCCTCGGCTATACCTTCATGATACCCAAGATGTGGCACCTCACGTCGAAGGGCCGCGAATCGCTCGATATCACCCATTTCGACAAAAGGAACAACGAATATTTCGACGTCGTCGAGCTCGAACAGGGGCAATATTTCGACCTCTTGCCGCAGGAATACATCATCGTCTCGACCCTCGAGCGCGTGAAGCTCCCTGGCGACATCATGGGCGTCCTCTATCCGCGCTCGTCGACCAACCGCAAAGGCCTCTCCCTCGACCTCACCGGCATCATCGACGCGGGCTACGACGGCCAGCTGGTCCTTCCCATCAGGAACAATACGCGCTCGCAGGCTGTGCGCCTCTTCCCTGGCGAGCGGCTGTGCCAAGTGGTATTCGAAGAATTGAAGAGCGAAGTCACGCCCAAGCCGAGCAAATATCATCAAAAGGACATCATCGAAGGCGTCATGATCGAAAAGAAAGACGAATCCGATCTCATCAATTCGGGCGATATCAAGAGCCGCAAAGAGAAGTACAAGATAAGCTGACCTTAATGCCCATGA
>CAZSAV010000036.1:0-6760 GCA_964604805.1 uncultured Candidatus Saccharibacteria bacterium
CATACGAGCGGTACGAATCGGCCAAGAGAGAAGCAAAGAAGCTCGATTTCAATGACCTCATCATCGAGCTCCTGCTCGCTCTGCGAAACGACGAATTGCTCCTTCGCCTCATCCAGGAACGATATCTCTATCTGCATGTCGATGAGCATCAGGATACCAATGATGCGCAGAATTTCATCGTCTCATTGATCGCCGAATTCTTCGAGACGCCCAATGTCTTCATCGTCGGCGATGAGAAGCAAGCTATCTACCGTTTCCAAGGCGCGTCCGTCGAGAACTTCCTCTTGCTTCAGAAGCGCTGGCCCGACATGAAGCTCATCTCTCTCGACACCAACTATCGATCGCATCAAGGCATTTTGGACGCGAGCTGGGGCATGATCGAGAAGAACTATGAGGGCGACGAGCATAGAGAGCTCCGCATCAGGCTGTCGTCGGGAAATGGCGACGATGCTAGGCCGGTAGAGGTCGTCGTCGGCGAGAATGTCTCAGCCATCGAGCTTGACCTCATCGAGAGGTTGAAGAAGTTGGCCGCAGACGAGCCGGAACGGACCGCAGCCATCATCGTGCGCAGGAACAGGGACCTCGATCGCGTCATACGCCTGCTCGAAGCGCATCATATAGCCGTGTCTTCCGAGCGCAGCGTGGACATATTCAACCATCCGGTCGGCAGGATATTCTTCGACCTTATCGAATACATGGCCGACCCGTCTCGGCTCGATCTTTTGGCAGAGACCGTCGTCGCTGGGCTGTGGGGCCTCTCGTTCGACGATTCGGTCGAAGCCGTACGCCTCCTGAAGAGCCTCGACAGATCCAAGCATCAGCCGGGAGACGTCGAGCGAGCCATCCCGAGCCTCAAGCGGGTGCGAGAGCTCCTCGCGCACGACAGCTCGGTCGGTTTCCTCGTGGACATCGCTCAAGCGACCGGATACGTGTCGCTCATCGGCAAAGACCCTTCATATATCCATGTCTGGCGCGGCATCGTTTCCTTGGCAGAATCATTGGCGCGCGATGGCCGCATCAACGATCCGGTCGCGCTCATGCGGAGCCTCCTCATGTACAAGGTCTCCGCAGAGACCAAGAAGGTGAAAGTGACCGTCGGAGCTCCCGACCTCGCTCTACGGGCAATGACCGCTCATGGCAGTAAAGGCCTCGAATTTGACTATGTCTTCATACCGTATGCTACCAAGGAAGCCTGGGTCGGCAGGGTCCGCGGCGCTTCATTCGTATTGCCCAAGAAGCAGACCAATACGAGCGACATACGCGACGTGCGCAGGCTCTTCTATGTCGCGCTGACGCGAGCCCGCCGGCATGCGGTCATCCTCACTGCTCGGGAAGAATCGGATGGCAAAGCCATCGAGCCGCTCCGTTTCATCGATGAGCTCGATCCGGCGCACGTATCGCTCGTCCCATTGTCGCGAGCCGGCGCCGAGGCCATATATCCGGAAGGAGGCGAGATGGCGTCTGACTCGGCTCTCATCGACTTCGCCAAGCGCTCGCTCCTGGAGAACGGACTATCCGTGACCGCGCTCAATCATTTCCTCGAATGCCCGAATAAATTCCTGTATCAGAGCATATTGCGCATACCGCAGGCGCCGAGCCCAGCTGCAGAAAAGGGAACAGCCATGCATGAAGCCATAGCGGCTGTCTGGAATTCTGATGCAAAGGCGGCCGAAGCTATAGAAGAGATTTTAAAAAAAGAGATACGGACGTTCTTCGAGCGGTCGCTCTTGTCGGCCGCAGAGAAGTCGTCTGCCGAAGCCGGTCTGCTCGAGGATGCGCCAGCTGTCGCGACGGCTCTCATGCCCCATTTCGCTTTGAAAGACGGAACAAATGCGATATTCACTGAGACGTGGGTCGAATCCGTATACAAAGGCTCATATGAGAGTTCGATAGTCGAGCTTCCTATTCATGGAAAACTGGATGCGGTCATCGACACCGGCAGAGAGGCGCTCATATTCGACTACAAGACGCGGCAAGCAATGTCGGTGAATGCCATCAAGGGCGAGACCCAGAGTTCTGATGGCGGCTATTTCAGGCAGTTGATCTATTACCGCATATTGGCGAGCCAAGATGCCCGTTGGAAGCAGAGAACGATATCTCCTTCGCTCGTCTTCGTGTCTCCAGATGCGAAGGGGCGCTGTCCGATCATTTCTGTACCGATCGAAGAAGCCGACGTCGCGTCAGTCAAAGGGCATATAGATAGCCTCATCGCTTCAGTGTGGAGCGGCGCTATCGGCAAGACCGGTTGCGGCGATCCTGATTGCGAATGGTGCGGACTGCGTAAAGTGGCGGCTAGGAAGGGTCGATAGCCGTAATGAGCCCGATGATCAAGTCTTTGGGCATGGCGCCCGAGACAGCGATGGTTTTTTTGTCTGTAGTGATATAGAGGAGGTCGTCGCCGATGCCATATTTGGTCTTTGCTGTGGCGATATATGATATGACCGCGTCTTTGGCGGGTTTGGCGAGGACGAAGAAGCTCGTCGGCGTACCGGAGACTCCGGCATTCACGCCGCTCAGGTACTGCTTTTCGACGATGTCTTTCATCTGGCCGCTCGAAAGGCAATTGTTAAATGCCGTCGCATCGAGGCCGGCGTATTTGGCTATCTCAGGGAGCTGCTTTTGGTCGAGGCCGCTCGGCGTAGCTGACGTGACTGCGGGCGTGACCTCATATATGCGTTTCTCGAATTTCCAGAAGGCGTCGTTGCCGCCGAGAGCCGAGGCGCATTCGAGCGCCTGAGCCTCATGACCGGCATTCGGGTGGAGGACGTGCCCGCTCTGGTCGGGCTTGTCGAGAGGGAAATGGCGGTAGACCCAGGCAACCTTTCCTGACAAGCCGTACGTATCCATGACGCTCGTCATGGTCGGATTGAAGAGCTTGCAGAATGGGCATGAAGGGTCGGAATACTCGACGATCTTGAGCGAAGCATTCGGATTGCCGAGGATATGCTCGTTCGCGGAAATAGGCGTCAGGTTGACCGTGATGGCAGCGGCTTTGGGCGTCGATGCGCCGCTATTGGCGGCAGGCTTGAATGCCCAGATGATGGCTATGCCGATAATGGCCGCGGCGAGGATTATGGAGATGGGGACGGTGAGCAGCGGCTTCGAGGCGGGTGTGGTTGAGTCCATAGAGATGAATTAATGCTATGCAAGGAGTATATCACGCTTAGAAAGGCAGAGTGTACGTCATGGCGCCCGATTCTGCTTCATTCCAGGCAGATGTGTCGAGCTTGATGCTCTTCACTTCGCCGAGCTCTTTATATTTCAAATGCCCATTAGTCAATGCATAGTCGTAGAGCTCCCGAGTCAGTTTGACGTCGTCGATGCAATATTTGACAAGCTTATCGAGCTCGCCATTCCTCCACCATTCAACTGCTTCTATGCCGTGGCCTGATTTGTTACGGTTGAGAGTAGCTTCGCCGACGCCATCGAGCTTGAGGCGGCGTCCGAGCACTTTCTGCACTTCCTTCATAAGGTCGAGGCTTTTGATCTTCTTGAGGTCGCCCGGATAGTATTTATTCAATAGGGGAATGTCGAAGTGGTCGCCATTCCAGGTGATGAGCATGTCGGATTGCTCGAGGATGGGCCATAGCTTTTTGAAATCCTGCTCGAAATAGCTGGTGTATTCGCCGGTAGCCGAGTCGTGGATGCAGACCACGGAGATATCGAGGGCTGTTGGATCATTCGAGCCGACATCCTGGAAGAAATTCTTTGTCTCGATGTCGAACGTGATCGCGCGCATGGGGACTATTTTAATATAAGCGGGGGATATGAACAAGGTGTCACCTCGACATGTCGAGGTGACACCTTGTTCATTATATTGACAAATCGAATTAAATGGTTCATTGTCAATGATCGATAGCACACAACAATATATATGAAACCACTCGATATCGTTCTGCCTGACGGCTCGATGCAAGAAGTAGTCACGAACTTAGTAGCCAGCGCCGGCTTGCCGGTTCGCATGGAGAAAGCGAGGACAAAAGAGGGCACTGTCGCCGTCGATTGGATCGGCCGCATCGCCTTCCAACGGCCGCAGGAAATTCCCCATTATCTCGCTAACGGGCATTTCGACCTCGCCATCGTCGGCGAAGACTGGATCGCGAATTGGGGATATGAATTCCCGGTTCTGCTCAAACTCCCGATCGGCCGCGGCGGTAACAAAGCCGTGAATATCGTCATCGCAGTGAGCGAGACTGAAAAGGACATTCATGCGGTCGAGGATCTGCCGCGATCATGCGAGGTTGCGACCGAATATGTCCAGCTCGCCGTAGCTTACTTCAAGAGGATCGGCAGGCAGGACATCAGGATACTTCCGTCGTTCGGAAATACCGAGCACAAGATCCGCTTCGGCGCAAAAGCGATCATCGACGTCACCGAGAGCGGCGCATCATTGCGCGCCAATGGCCTGAAGATCATCGCAACAGTGATGGAATCCAATACGCTCATCGTCGCCAATCAGCGGTCATTCGAAGACGAAGAAAAGAAGTTCGATATCGATACGTTCGTACGGCTGATCGCAGGCGCAGTCAAGGCAAAACAGCTCATCAAGATCATCGCCAATGTCCCAGAAGCGAGCTTGGAGGCAGCGAGGCGCATCATCGGAGGCCTCAAAGGTCCCTCATGCTCGCCTGTGCTCGGCGTTACCGGCTGGTTCGCATTGGAATCGATGATCCCTCGCAGCGTTCCTGGCTGCGAGCATAATGAACAGCAGGTCATTCGTGACCTGATGAAGATCGGCGTCACTGACATCGTCGTTGATCGGGACATCCAACTGGTGATGTCCTAAAAACGTCAGCATATCCCTCGAGAGTTCGAGGGATTTTTTATTTGATCGAAGCAGCCGCGTTCGATTCATCTACAGAGACTTCCTCGCTAGTTGAAAGAGTCTTGATCTTAAATTTACCAGTCTTAGATTCCTCATCGCCGATGACGACGATCTTCGGAATGCCGCGCTTATTCGCATTGCTGATCTGGTCGCCGAGCTTTTTTCCTGAAATGTCTATGAAGACGCGGATGCCTTTTTCGCGCAATGACTGAGCGAGGCTGAGGGAATAAGGCGCGTTGTCTGGTCCGACGACACAGAGCGCCACATCGGCAGAAGACGGAGCAGACGGCAATGCGCCATATGTCTCCATGAGATCGCGAGCTACGACGTCTCCTGCGCCAAAGCCGACGGCCGGGACTTTTTCATTGCCGAATAATGCCAAAAGATCGTCATATCTGCCTCCGCCGAATACCGAGCGGCGATTGGCGGGATTGAGATCGAAGACTTCGAAGACGATGCCGGTGTAATAGTCGAATCCTCGCATGAGAGTTTGATCGAAGCGCACATTGGTGATGCCGAGCTTCTCGAGGCCTTGGATGACAGCCTTGATCTCCTTGATACCTTCGTGCTCCTCGGACGTCTGTTGGAGGTGCGAAGCGAATTCTTCGAAGTTCTTTGAATTGAGGAGAGTGAGGAATTTGGGGGTCTTGTCGCCGAGTATCTCTGTCGCGCCCATTTCGAATGCCTCCGGCTTGACCTTGTCTTTTTTGTCGATCAATTTCGATATCTTCTGCGCTGCAGCTTCGTCCAAGCCGAATACGTCGCGAGTCACATAATTCATGACCTTGCGATTATTCAGTCTGATCTCGAAGTCTGTGTCTTTGAGCCCGTATAGCCGAGTGATATCGTAGGCGATATTGATGACCTCTATCTCAGCATTCACAGATTCGACGCCGAATATGTCGACATTGAGCTGCCAGTGCTCGCGGACGCGGCCTCTCTGAGGCTGTTCATAGCGGAATAGGTTCGGGATCGAATACCAGCGGACAGGGAAGACGAGCTCGCGCCTTTTGGCGGCTACCATGCGCGCTAGTGTCGGCGTCATCTCGGGTCGCAAGGTCACTTCGCGGTCGCCGCGGTCGATGAATGTATACGTCTGTTCATTGGCGATCTCTTCGCCGGATTTTGCGCGATACATGTCTGCGGGCTCCAATACGGACGCGCCGTATTCCTCATAGCCGTATTTTTCGACAGCGGACCTCCATATGCCGAATATGGCTTTCTCGACGCTCATATCCTGCGGAAAGAAATCCCGTACGCCCTTGTACGGGTCGATGGAGAGCTTTTTGGGCTTGTCGTTCATAGGGATATTGTAGCAGATTCAAAACAGGGCATAAAGTAATATAAAAGCGTCGTTTCGGGCGAAATCGAGGACGTGGCAAATAAGGAACGCGTCAGCACAGTTATGTAGCTATCTTTACATATGCATGAATGCATTGTAATGTCAGCACAGAATATGAAACCCTCGCACATTATCATCGCATCTCATACAAAGGATCGTTCGGCCGTTTATCTGAAAAAACGGCTCGCTCAAATGGGTCACCGATCTTATATCGTCAATTTCGGCAGCTTTCCCGAATCTATCTCCGCCACAGTTCTCATCGAGAGCTCGTCTACGCGGCCCCAGATTCGCATACCACGCAGGCTCAAGCTCGAGCCTGGTTCAGTGAAGGGCATATGGTGGCGCCGGCCACAAGGCCCCGCAAAGTCGATCCAGCCGACCAATCTGGAGAAATATGTCCAGAACGAGAGCGATATCGCGCTCGCATCGGCGCTCTCGCTGTTCGAAGAAGCGCTCTGGGTATCTGAGCCGGAAGCCACCCGCATCGCCAATCGTAAGCCGGTTCAGCTAGCCCTGGCGCAGCGGATCGGATTTCGAGTGCCGGAGACGTGCATCAGCAATGATCCCAAAGAGGTGAAAGCATTCATCGATCG
>CAZSAV010000037.1:0-2375 GCA_964604805.1 uncultured Candidatus Saccharibacteria bacterium
TCGGCCCGTCTCGCCAGTCGAGAACGGCGGGAAATTGTAGTGATGGATGAAGCGTTTATTCTCCTGGACGATGAGGGCGTCGATGACTTGAGCGTCTCCTGGGCTGCCGAGCGTGAGGACGGACATGATATGCGTGCCGCCGCGGTAAAAGATGCCTGAGCCATGGAGTATCGGAGATATGCCGCCAGCCTGGGCAAACAATGGGCGTATATCGTCCATGCCGCGGCCGTCCGCTCGCTTATCGTTGTCGATCGCTTCGTCATGCAGGAGGTCGTTCACTGCCGCTTCGAACGTCTCGGCCGCCATCGCAGCGTCGCCCTCAGGCATTTTTTCTTTGAATAAGGCCATCCAGGCAGAAGATATCTCTTCTATGCCCTTTTTTCCGGGCGCTCCGAATACATATTTTGAGAGCTTCGGGCGTATCTCGGCATCGAAGAGCTCTTTGGTCCCTGGCGTCGGTTCGGGCAAAGCGATCTCGGCTTTTTTCTTTCCTACTTCGGCGATGATCTTCTTTTGCCATGCCTGTATCATTTCGATCGCGTCTGATGCGCGCTTGAGCCCTTCGTCGAGCGTCTCTTCGCTCACTTCGTTGCTGCCGACTTCGATCATATTGATCATGCCGTCTTTTCCGCATGCGACCATTTCAAGGCTGATGCCTGCTTCTTCGCGCGCTTTGAAATCAGGATTTATGAGCCAGTCGCCGTCTTTGGCGATGCGCACGGCCGAGACGGGACCGTTCCATGGTATGTCAGACGTGCCGAGAGCGAGCGAGGCGGCGATGACCGACACGACATCTGGGTCGTCTTGGTCTATGGAGATCGTGGTCAAGATGACTTGGACTTCGTGGCGCATCCTCTGGTCGAAGAGCGGCCGGATCGTGCGGTCGACGATTCGTCCTGAGAGGATCGCTTCTGTCGAGGGCCTTCCTTCTCTTCGCACGAATCTGGAGCCGAGGATCTTTCCTGTCGCGTAGAAGCGCTCCTCGTAGTCGACCGTCAGAGGGAAGAAGTCGCCGTCTTTCGGATCGTGGCCCATGACTGCGGTAGCCAGCACGGTCGTATTTCCGTATCTCACCATGACCGCTCCGTTCGCCTGGTCTGCGAGGCTATTGAATTGCGCGGTGAGAGTCTTTCCGCCGATATCGATCGAATATTCTTTCTTGTCCATGGTATGTAGAGATGATAGAGAGTTTTTTAATATTTCCACTCTAGCATGCGATATCCTTTTTTCACAAACCTCTTTTTGCAATAAAAAAGGCCGACTCAGCGAGTCAGCCTTGCGAACAACACGTGTGACGACTTATTTGATGCGCACTCTTCCCCATGGCGGAGAGGTGCATGCCCCGCAGAATCCGCTCAGATTGTAGCTATTGAGTTTCGTACCGCAGGTGCAGTATCCAGGGCGATTCCTCCGTTGCGGCGTTTTTCCTTTGAAGTCAGCCAGCGAGATCGGTCTCAATGCCGTAGTACTCCCCCGCACTGTCGTGTTTAGCATAATGTTCCGTTTCAGTTTTTGTTTTCAGTTGTACCGTCTGTTCATTACTATTGTAAATCATTTCTATAGGAAGTCAATAGCCTACTTCCTTCCCCCGCTGCGCAAGAGATATTTGTGCGGCGTCGTGTCGAGGTCGGTAAAATGATCGGCTGCTTCGATGAGTTTGGCTGAGGTCGATTTTCCGAATGATACGACCTCTACCTGGCATCCCTGATTCATCTGCAGGTATTCGACGAGAGGCACGAAATCGCCGTCGCCAGTGACGAGGATGATCGAGTCGAGCTTCGGAGAGAGCTTGACCGCATCGATAGCGAGCCCGACGTCCCAGTCGGCTTTCTTCGCTCCTGAGCTGAATATTTGGAGGTCTTTGACCTTGGTCTCGATGCCCATCTTGGTGAGCGCATCGAAGAAGGCGTTTTCTTCGCCTGATTCTGTGGCTATGACGTATGCGACGGCGCGGACGAGCTTGCGCCCATCCATGGCGTCTTTGACGATCTGGCCGAAATTCACCTTCGAATGGTATAGATTCTTGGCGCTATGATAGAGGTTTTGCGCGTCGATAAAAACGCCGACGCGCTGTTCCTTATGTTTTATGACTGACATGTAAAAAGTGGTTACTGCTTTGTATTAAAAAGTGGTGCTTCTGTGCCCTATTATACTCCGAAACGCGCGGATGCCAATTCCGGCGCCTATTCTCATGCTATCGATATATAGAGTTCCTCTTATTTCTTGAGGTCGAGCTTCTTGATGATGGCCGAATAGCGGCGAGGATAGTTCTTGCGGAGATAGTTCAAATGCGTCTGACGGTCAGCGACCATGCCGAGAAGGCCGCGGCGCGAGTGGTTGTCCTTGCGATGCTTGCGGAGATGGTCGGTCAATTC
>CAZSAV010000037.1:2385-3745 GCA_964604805.1 uncultured Candidatus Saccharibacteria bacterium
CGACCTGGACTTCCGGCGAGCCGGTATCCTTCTGGTGGACGCCTGTTTCCTTGATGATCTTGGTCTTTTGTCTCGCAGTTAACATGATGTAGCATAGTAGCATGAATATCTTCTATTTGCAATTTTTTCTCTGATTTCCGAATAATGCTACACTGAGAGCATGTCGCACAATATCTCACAGCTCAAACAGCAATTCCTTGAATATATCGAGATAGAAAAAGGCCGCGGCCTCAAGACCGTTGAGAATTATGACCGGTATTTGAGCCGTTTTATCGCTTTTTCCAAGATAAAAGACCCGTTAGGCATCACTGATTCATCCGTCAGAGAATATCGCTTGTGGCTCAATCGCCAAGAAGGGGCCAAAACGAAGGGTATCTCTTCGGCAACCATGAAAAAGAAGACGCAGAACTATTATCTCATCGCTTTGCGCGCTTTTCTCAAATATCTGGCTCGTATGGGGATCAAAAGCATGCCGCCAGAGCGCATCGAGCTCGCCAAGACGCCAGAGCGCTCTCTCGACCTCATCTCTACCGATGAGCTCGAGCGTTTATTGGACGCTCCCGACACCAAGACGTTGAGAGGACTCAGGGATCGCACGATCATGGAGATGCTCTTTTCGACCGGTCTGCGTGTATCCGAGCTCTGTTCCCTGCCTCGCGAGATCAATTTGAAGCTCGATGAGCTCTCGGTGCGCGGCAAGGGAGACAAGATACGCGTCGTATTCATATCAGACGAATCAAAGAAGTGGATCAAGCAGTATCTCGATAAGCGCGACGACATGGATGATGCCCTCTTCGTTCAGATCGCGGGCAAGGGCGATTCTGCCAAAGGCTTACAGAAATTGGCCTCGAACAGAGACTCGCTTCGCCTCACTTCTCGCTCGATCGAACGGATCATCAAACAATATGCCATCAAAGCGGGTCTTTCAAAGAAAGTGACCCCGCACGTCATCAGGCACTCGTTCGCGACCGACCTTTTGCGCAATGGCGCCGATCTCCGCTCGGTTCAGATGCTTCTCGGCCATGCGAATATAGGCACGACGCAGATATATACCCACGTCACCGACAGCGAGCTCAAGCGCGTCCACAAACAATTCCATAATAAGAAAAAATAAGTATACTGAAGCGATGAAGATACTCTCGTGGAACGTCAATGGATTGCGCGCCAATGTCAAAAAAGGAGCGTTTGATTGGTTCTTGGGCCAATCTCCGGATATATATTGCATACAGGAGGTCAAAGCAGAAGCCGAACAGCTCGATCCAGGAGTGAGAAGCCCCGAGGGATATTTTTCCTATTTCGATCATCCAAAAGGCAGGAAAGGCTACAGCGGCGTGGCGATTTACACCAAGATTCAGCCGCT
>CAZSAV010000037.1:3755-6690 GCA_964604805.1 uncultured Candidatus Saccharibacteria bacterium
AAAGTCGAATATGGGCTTGGAAAACACGAGCTCGACCAAGAAGGCCGTTTCATTTCGCTCTTTTTCGATAAAGATCCATTCGATATCGGGGTAAAGAAGCTCGCTGTCATCACGACGTACTTCCCTAACGGCGGCGGCGGTCCCGAGCGCCTCGATTTTAAGCTCCGATACTATGATGAATTCTTGAAATATATTCAGGAGGTCCGAAAAAAGGGCTACGACATCGTATTCTGCGGCGATGTTAATACCGCTCATATGGAGGTGGATCTCGCTCGACCCAAAGAAAACGAGGAAAACACAGGCTTTTTGCCGATAGAACGAGAGTGGATCGACCAGGTGGTCATGGCCGGCTATGTCGATATATATCGGCACTTGAACCCCAATGCCACTGGCAAATATACCTACTGGGATATGAAAACGGCGGCCCGAGAGCGCAATGTCGGTTGGCGCATCGATTATTTCTTCATATCGCCGAGCCTCGTGAAGCATGTCGATAAGACGCGCATCCTCGACACCGTATTGGGTTCTGACCACTGCCCTATCGAATTGATATTGAAAAAATAAAACTCGGGTAAAAGAAAGCCGCGTATGCGGTTTTTTTGAATGAATCGCAAACGCGGCTACATTGAAGCCTTTGCCGTACTGCGCCAGGAAAGCGCTGTTTGGCTGTGCGAAGATGAAAGAGCTAAACGATCGGCAGATTCAAAGAGGAATCTGTTTCATCTGGACCATTCCTCAAGGTGCCTATGTGCATTGCTGTCTATGTTTGGCCTGCCTGTAAGAGGCGGCATATTGTGTAGTGTTCAGAATGCATCGGCATGTCCCAGCAATGGAACGATGACGAAATATCTTCGCTGGCTTCACGAACTCGAACGGAGCGTGTGGAAGCCTACCCTGCTTTTGTAAGGAACAGTGCTTATCTGAATCTTGAAAAAGTATCTCGCTAGAACGGGATAATTTTTTGAGATTACTTCGGATGACAAGCTGATCTGGAATCATTTTATGTCCTTTACAAATATCTGTAAAGGACAATGCTGTGGATAACTATGTCTTTTATATTGAATCCGAATATCTCTATACGACAAAAGCTAAGATACGTAGTGCTTGCCTCGTATTTCCTCGATCTCTCTTTTCTCCGCTTCGTTTTTCTTTTCCTTTCCTTTGTCTGCGAGAGCTTTCAATTCTGCTTCGCTCAATGCGAGAAGTTGAATCGATTTTTCCTGTAGATATTTTTCCGTATTCAGTTTCGGGTCTTCGAGCACCTCTTCGAGCAATGCATGAAGGACAAAACCGATCTTTGGGCCGGGAGCAATATTCCCTACTTCCATGATCTTTTTTCCATCGATTTTAAGCATAGCCACGGAAATAGGATCCCTGAGCGCTTCATCGATCATAGCTTTGTATTTTCTGAGCCTATAGGGGTTTTCCTTCGGCCTACCAGTACCGATCCTGTCGCAGGAGCGAAGATTCATGAGGTCCCATATGTTTTCAGGCCCTACGTTTACGATCATTCTCCTTACTGCAGAGAGCGATATTTGGCCGGTATCAGCAAAAAACATATGCCAACGCACCAATTTGACGACTTTTTCGATAGTTGCACGTGAAAACTTCAGTCTCTCGAGGATTTTGCGTGTTTCACGTGAACCAACTACTTCGTGGCCGTAAAACGTGGGTTGGTTCGTTTCACGTGAAAAACCCTTGGTATTTGGCTTACCAATGTCGTGAAATAGGGCCGCAATACGTATATCGAGGTCCCAACCCTTGTCTGCTGCGTGCTGTAGACTGCGTATAAGGTGTTCCCACACGTCATATTTATGCGCCTGGGGCTGTTCGACGCCTATGCCCCTTTCAAGCTCTGGAATGATGTAATTCAGTATCCCTGAGTCGTGCAGAAGTTGCATGCCTATCATCGGGCTCTTTGACATGAGAATCTTGGATATTTCATCGCGAACTCGTTCGGCCGATATGTCTTGGATCAGCGAGTTATGGCTTCGTATGGCCATGAACGTCTCTTTGTTACATGTGAAACCCAATTCTACGGCCAAACGCATGGCGCGCATCATGCGCAAGGCGTCCTCGTTGAAACGATCTCGTGGATTCCCCACTGTCCGTATGATTTTGTCCTTTATATCAGACATGCCGCCATAAAGGTCAATTATGTCCTTGATTGCCCCTCCCGACAGATTCAAAGCTATGGCGTTTACGGTAAAATCGCGTCTTTTAAGGTCGTCTTCTATTTTATCGCTGAATTTGACCTGATCAGGATGCCTACGGTCAGAATACCCTGTTTCTTGGCGATATGGCGTCACTTCGACGTTTCTGAGGCTCAAATCCTCAGTTTCTTCATTGATGACGCATACCGTCCCAAAGGCGTTTTCGTATACCGTTTTCACAAATAGAGCCTGGATTTGGTCCGGCTTTGCATTAGTCGTTATATCCCAGTCTTTCGGCGGTCGACCAAGTAAAAGATCGCGGACGCATCCGCCTACGAGATATGCTTGGAAGCCTCCCTTTTCGATCGTTTCGACGATATTGACTATTTCAGCAGGTATCGCCTTATTCTGGACTGATTTCATGCGATTATTCTACAACAATTTGGGCTTTTTTCCAATTTGCGCTACTATTCCCTCATTGCCCTCGTGGTGAAATGGATATCACAACAGTCTTCGGAACTGTTGTTGGGGGTTCGAATCCCTCCGGGGGCACCCGGCACCAAAATACCCCAACATTCTAATGTTGGGGTATTTTGGTGTCGCTGGAGGAACCGATGGATTCGAAAGCCGGAGCGAGCGAAGGCGAGTGAGGCGGGGTCGCGAGGCGAGCCAGCAGGCGAGAACTCGTGACCGAGTCCACCTCTAGGCTTGAATTCACTGTTATTTTCTATGTTTCACGTGAAATACCCTTTTAATAAGCCATATTTTAACTATCTTGATTT
>CAZSAV010000038.1:0-1115 GCA_964604805.1 uncultured Candidatus Saccharibacteria bacterium
ATCGGCCGGCGGTCCCTCTGGAAATTTTTCCTTGGTGTAGACCTGAGGATTGGGCCGCATCTTCTTGATGCGATCGACCCGGAGGCATCCGCACGGGCAACGGCGCTGATAATGTCTCCGCAAGCGATGCTCGGCGACGAGGATGACCGGCGTGGCGAGGATAGCGGCGACGGAGAGATATCTGATGTCCATCATGCGCTCCTTTCTGTGCCCGCAGGGCTCTGGCGCTCTGGCTTGAACGAGCGCGACCCGTCGGTTTTGGCTCGCTCTTCGGCTTTCAATGCCTTATTGGTCGGCAATGACGAGAGCGAGCGTATCGGTATGAGTGGCCGGGCCCGCGAAGCGGCGCCCAGCTTGTCTGATGCTGGCGTAGTATCTTTCATAAGTAGTAGGTGCTCCAGAAATAATCTAACAGATTTTGGCTATCTGTCAATTGGAGGTCGCGGTGAGGGTGGTCGTAGCGACGTATGTATCGTCCGGTATGACCGGGCTCGGATTGGCGGGGATGCCCGCGCGGAACTTGAGGGTGGTGGGGGCTCCGTTCGAAGGCGTCGGCGAGGAACGGTTCACGATAGTGACCGCAGTCGTCGAGGCATTGAGCCAGCAATGGTCCGACGAATCCCCTGTGCTCGTATTGCACGAAGCGCCGTTGTCCAAGAATATCTGCGCGAGGTCGCTGGTGGTCGATGCCTCGGCCGTATAGCCGAAGCGGGCGGTATTCGAAGGCGTATTGAAATTGTAGTCGGGCACTCCCGTCGACGACGGCACGTATGCGGGAATAGAATTCGACGAGCTCGCTATGCCGATCATGCCGACCGAAGAGCTGGCCGCCAGAGTCATGGAATATCCGCTCAAGCTCGCCGAACGGACGACGACCTGGGTGACGCCATTGGCCGTGCCTCCGGTCAGGCCTCCGAGAGCCGGCGAGAGAGATATGTTCGAAGCCGGCGTCACGAATGCGAGCTCATTGGATATAGCGAGGCTCACGGTGAACTGGCTTGTTCCCGACGTCGCCCCCTTGCTCACGCGAGGCTCGACCGTCATGAAAAGGATCGCCAGCGCCAAAAAAGCGATGCACGCGGAACGGAAGGTTTGTTTGAGCGCAGACAGCATCG
>CAZSAV010000038.1:1125-6553 GCA_964604805.1 uncultured Candidatus Saccharibacteria bacterium
GATGCACAAAGTATACACCATATCGCTATCGGGCTCTATCGCCCCCTATGCTCGATCCTTTTATTCTCCTGTCCGAGCCTGAACCCGGCTTTGAGTATGATATTGGCTTCTTTGACTGAGCGCTCCGAGTCATTGAGCGAAGCCGCGACCGACTCGTCATCGTTGGTATCGTCAGAATTCGCATCCTTGAGCGATTGCTCTGCCTGATTGAGGCTCGTATGGACGTTATCGAGGACTGCGCGCTCGAATGGCGACGTCGTCGATACGGACACCGCTTCGCTCTGCGCTTTGGTTATGAGCACTTGTATGTCCTTCTTGCGCTGCGCATATCGGTCAGGCTTGGGCGGTGCGGCGCGCTCGCTATCTTGTTCTAGTTTCGGCGATGTAGACGCGCTCGAATCGATGGAGGCTGGCGTCGATGTAGGACCGAGAACGGCGACCGTGGCTGTCGCAGTCGCGGGAGCGGGAATGGCGGCGACCATAGGTGCCGAGACAGGAGCGCCGGTGATCGGAGCCATAGTCGTCGTCACAGCCATCGGCACAGGAGCGGTCTTCAGAGTGCGCGCTATGGCGACCGTCCGGCTTTGATCCGGCTTTTCTTTCGAGCGGACAGCGACGCGCACCGGACGGCGTGCGACGGCCTGCCCATTGCGAGAAGCCAGCGTCGAAGCATTGGCGAGAGAGGTGCTCGCGATGCTCCTCACTGCTGCGATCTCGGAAGTCGTAGCCTGCGTAGAAGCAGCGATACTGCCGAGCAAAGCCGCATGAGCGTTCATTCCGGCTTGATAGTCGACGCTTATCGCTTCTGCCTTCTGGGGCTCCTGTTTGGCGACCGCGTCGAGGGCGGCTTCGAGGTCTTGAGCATGCTTGTCGAGGAGCGCAGTGATCTGCGCCTGCTTGGGAGCGTCCAGTTTGCCTCGGATGGCGAGCGTCTCGGACTCAGACAGACGGCGGTCAGCGATTGACGCCTGATATTCGGCTTTGGCGACCGGCGACGCTATGAGCGCGGCGCGGATCGGTTCGACGACGGCGACTTTGACGCCATAGAGCGCATCGCCCGGCAGCGTATGCTCGGCGGCGAGGACGACGCCGTTGCCTGAAAAGAATATGAGAAGGAGGGCCGCTATCGAAGTGAGGAGCCTATTCTCCTGTATCCATATAGAGAAGGAATATATAGACCATGGGCTCTTGACCGGGCGCGCCGAAAGAGCCGGGCCGACGATGCGCGCGAGCATGGCTTTCTTCTCGTCGAGCGTCATCCTGATGCTCCGTATGTCTTTCAATGCTGAATTTTTTCGGTTGTCTTTCATGGTATTCATTTGTCTATGCCGACGTATCCCGTTATGGCGCGGAGCTTCTCGAGCCCCCTGTTCACCCTGACCGATGCCGCATTGGCGGTGATGCCGAGCACGTCCCCGATCTCCTGCGGGGAGAGGCCTTCGACGAAGCGCAGGTAGACGGGCTGGCGATATGCCGGCTCGAGCTCTGCTATCTTGTCGACGAGGAACCTCCCTTCTGCTCCCATCTCGAGGTCGGCGGTTGCCGTCTCTTGGACCGGCTCGTATTCTCCGCCTTCCTCGGTGGCCAATCCTTCGAGCGATACCGCCTTTTTCTTGCGATACCAATCGATGATGAGATTATGGGCTACTTTGAACAAGAATGAGCGCGGCTTATCGATGCTCGCTCCGTCCTGCATGGACTTCCATAGCCGCATGAAGGATTCTTGGACTATGTCGAGGGCCTGTTCCCGCCCTGATACGCGAAGGACCGAGAAACGGAATATCGCATCCGATTCCCGCTCATATATGGCAGTGAAGTCCTGTTGTAGCCTGTGCGGGTTCATGTGATATGACGGCTCGAACGGCCTATTCTTTCATGACTTTCCCGAGCCGTACATATATGAACATACAATGTATGCGCGCATATGTCCATGTAATGACGGCTCTCTGCGGGCGTCATATCTCCTGCAAGCGGCGGTCCGCGCCGCTTCGGATGGAAAAGAACGGCTCGCTTATACATATAATACTAAAAACGCCATGAAAAAGAATATAACATCGATAACGATCGGTCTCCTCGCTCTCTCGCTCCTCGCCGGATCGCCGCTCGCGGCATTCGCCAAAGAAGATAGCGGCAGGCCGCAGGGACCGAAGCAAGAGCGGGTCTCATCGCGACCAGATTCCGATGGAGACAAAGACGATATCAAGGCTCCGAAGGCTCAAAACCCAAAGCCTGCTTTTGCCACGACCTCTAATAACGGATGGAGAGGCTGGTTCGGCTGGCTCAACGGCCGCGGCCGCGGACCATTCATGAACGACGATAAAGGAAAGAAGGGCGACGATCGTGGGAATATCGGCACGACGTCCACTAGCCATGCGGGCACGGCTCCGGTCATCACCAGCATAACGGCTCCGACCGTTCTCGCCGTCGGAGAGACCGGCACATGGTCGATCAAAGCATATGACCCGCAGAACGGCAGCTTGACCTATTCCGTCGATTGGGGAGATTCTGCGGCGAAAGCGCTGAATATGCAGGCTGCGTTCGTGCAGACTTCTACCTTCACGCATTCGTATGCCAACCCGGGCACATATAAGGTGACCTTCACCGTCACCGATGATTCCGGACAGAAAGCAGTCTCGTCTGCGACCGTCCATATCGGCGGCGCGACAGCCGCTCCCGTATTGAGCAGCCTCGTCGCGACATCGACCCGTCCGCGCCAGGCGCGCATCAAATGGAATACAGATATCCGCTCTACGAGCATGATATGGTATTCGACCACGTCTCCCGTCGTCACTACTGGAACGCCGAACGTGACGAGGAACGGCAAAGTCATGAAGCATAGCGTCGACCTCAATCGCCTCGCGCCGGGAACGACGTACTATGTCGTCGTCGGATCGGCGAGCGCAAGCGGAGCACGAACGCTCTCGTCTGAAGTATCGTTCGTGACGCCTGCCATACCGGTAACCGGAGCTCCCGTCATCACTAATATCACCGGATCGAGCACGCTCGATGTCGGAGACCAGGGCACATGGACGATCGACGCGTCCGACCCGCACAACTCTCCGTTGACCTACTCGGTCGATTGGGGCGATACGAACGCTTTCGCCAAGATGCTCTCTGTCTTCGGCGGACAGCCGGCATTCGTGCAGACTGCGACATTCACGCACGTATATGCCAACCCAGGAACGTACACGATAACCTTCACCGTCCAGAATAGCGCTGGCAAGAAGACGTCCTCGACCGAAACCGTGGTCGTGACCGCCAAGACCGACGCGACGGCGCCCGTATTGAGCACCATCGCATCAGTGCCAGGCGCTTCGACGAGCACGATATCGTGGACGACCGACGAACCGGCCACATCGAAGATATTCTACTCGACTGTGACGCCGATAGACCCCAATGCCACGACGACGATAGCAGGGTCAGATTCGTCTCTCGTCACCAGCCACGCATTCGCGCTCTCGAGCTTGGCTACGAGCACGCAATATTACTTCATCGTGAGCTCGTCTGACGCCTCCGGCAATGCCGCGACATCGAGCCAGCAGAGCTTCATCACGGCAAGCGGCCAGTAGCGCGCTCCTCGAGTACATGCACTAAAAAAGAGGCTGTCGCATGACAGCCTCTTGTGCTATTCGGTCATTCGAAGCCTCGAGAAGCCTCGTCGATGAAGTCTCGTCCGAGCGCCTCTTTGGTCTCGCGGAAGCGCCGAGCGAGCTCCGTCTTGTTGCCGGTCTGGATCGATTCCAATAGCGTCTGCAATGCAGCGATCTGCCTGCGGATGCCGTTGGCTGAATCGAACGTGCCGATTTGCATCTCTGCGAAGAGCTCGGGGCTCTGACGGAAGAGGCGCGCCATGGCGGCCCATTGCCGACGAGACAGCTTGGTGGCGAGACGATTGATGGCATCTGCGCCGCAGCCGACCGATGAGATGACCATGGCTTGGGCGAGCAAGCTCGCATGGACCATATTCTGCTCGTAGATCATGCAATGGTCATGGAAGCCGGGATCCACATCGATGAACTCAGCGAGAGTCGCTTTCTTGAATCCGTCGAACCATTGTGCCCATGCCGACAATCGAGACGGGCAAACGGCGACTTTCTCCCCTTTCCATGACAGATGGTCCGGCGGAGCGAACAGAGGATGCATGCCGACCACTTCGGCCTGCGATTCGAGCATCGCCTGAATGGCGCCGACCTTGCGGGCCGATACGTCCATCCAGAGCTGATCCGGGCGCGAATACGGCACGAGACTGCGGATGACATCATCCATATTTCCGAGGCTCACCGCGAAGACGACGACATCGGAAGCCGCGACGGCCTCCTTATTTGCGTCCTTGCCGCCTTCAGCGTCTGAGCCGTGCGTATGGGATCCGTGATACCGGAAGAAGGCGTCGAGCCACGCGCCGAACGCCCCTTTGCAGCCGATGATCGCTACGTGCTTGGGCTGCATTAGTCGCCCTCCCCCATGCTGATCGGAAACGATCCGAGGATGAGATGCCAATCGACGACCGTCTTGAAACGGGCGAAGGCGTCTTGGCCCTTAGGGGTGAGGACATGACAATCGACCTCGCAGTAGAACGCATATTCATGCTTGCTGCCGAGGGAGATCGAATGGATCGAAGTCATATTGATGTCTTCGACGCCGAACGACCAGAGCGCATTCATGAGCGCGCGGGCCTTGTTCTGCACCTTGAAGAGAAGGGCCGTCCGATCGCAGCGCGTGGGCCGCGGACGATGCTTGCCGATCACATGGAAGCGCGTCGAATTGTTCGGCGAATCCTGAATATCCTTCTTCACGATGCGAAGACCGTACGTCTTGGCAGCCAGTTCCGAGGCGATGGCGGCGGTATGGTATCCGGCTTTGCCCGGATGCTTGGCGACCTGCTCGGCCGCATACGCCGTACTGACTTCAGACGACGTGCGCGTGATGCCGAGCTTGGCCAATGTGCCTTTGCACTGGTCGAGGGCCTGCTGATGCGAGAGGACTTTGTGAATCTCGGAGAGAATGAAGCCGCTTTTGGTCATGAGGTGGTGGCGTATCGGCAATTCGATCTGGCCGATGACGCATATCTCGGGCGGCTCCGTCTGCTTGAGCCAATACCCTTCGACCACGTCCGACACGAGCCCGCGGCTCGTATTCTCGATCGGCACGACCCCTGGACAGGATTCTTTCTCTGCCCGAATGAGGACATCCGCATTGCGGTCGCAGAAATCGACGATGACGGGCTTTCCATTCCGATATATGTCGCTCCCTGCTATGAGAGCCGCTTCATGCCCGTTGGTCCCCGCGGGACCGAGAGCCAGTATCCTATTTTCGTTCATATGTTCCTTTTGTTGATCTATTTCTATTCTGCATCCGATACTAGCGGAATATAGACGAATTGCAACTTTTGTTTTCAATTGTTTATTCTGCATCAAAAAAGCCGCTCATA
>CAZSAV010000039.1:0-6534 GCA_964604805.1 uncultured Candidatus Saccharibacteria bacterium
CCGCGGAACTCATAGAGCTCCTCGACGACAGCACGCTTGACATACGTCGAAGGCGAGAAGGCGCCTGGCACGAGAGACATCCAGTAGTTGTACGCCTCTTCATCGAAGAGGTGGTACTTCTGCTGGGGGATGCTCCGCGGCAAAGGCTTGAGCGTCCAGTCGCGCCCCGTCTTCGGAGCAGCCGCGGGAGCGGCCGCGGAATCCGCGGGCGCCTCTTGCGCATTCTGTCCTCCGGTACCGGAAGGAGCGGTGGCAGTGGTCGTCGGAGCGTCGGACTCTGCAGGTTTGAGCGGGACGACAGGTTGAGGAGCAGACGAAGCGTTCGCTTTCGCGCCAGCTTTGCCGTCTCCTTCCTTCTTCTTGTCTTCGGGAAATTGGATCGTCCCGAGCGGCGCGTGCGAAGGGGCCGGCAAAACGGTCACGCCTTCGACCACCAAGTTGCCTGCATCTCCCGCATCTCCAAAGCCGGGGCCGACATTCTTCTCCAACATCATCCGATTACCGGAATTGCTTCCGAGATTAGTTTCGCCGTTACCAGCGGTTTCGTTCGTTTTCATGCTCTATTTCTCTTTCGTTTTTGCGGGGAATATACACCCCGACTGTCTCCGATTCGATCGGAGTCGTTTTCAAACATCGCCCTGCGCGCGCTCAGCTCTCGCTGACGCATCGCACAGCACTAACGATGTGCACCTGTTGTACATTATAGCATATTTGGGCAAATTGTCAATATGTCTATATGCCTTAACAGGGCCCTATTCTGGCGATATGAGCCGTTTTACCTTTACGAGCTCCTGCAGGATGGCCTGGAGCTTTATGCCTTCCGGATATGAATATCCGGTCGATATGGCGAATGCCGACAATTTCTTCTGGAAGATGCCATAGAGATCGTTGAAATAGCGCTCCAATATGCGCGCATCTTCTGCGCCCATCGGACGGGCTTTCTTTTCTTTGGCGATAGAGGCCCTGCCCTTCGCGGCTGGGCCGTCGAGGGCGCGGAGGAGCTCGAGCGGGCGAGACACGCCCTCATATGCGAGCGAGTCATGGTACAAGACGCCTTCGAGCGAAGGCGATACGAGCTGATAGTCTCTCATGTATTATGCTTAGGAATAATCTGTCCCGACGCTGGCGAACGAATCTCGCGCGATGACGACATGGTCGAGGACCGCGATGCCGAGCACCTTCCCTGCTCGGACTATCTGTTTCGTTATCTCCACGTCTTCTGCGCTCGGCATAGCCTCTCCCGACGGATGGTTATGCGCGAGGATGACCGCGACGGCCGAGCATTCGATAGCGGGACGGAATACCTCCCGCGGATGGACGATGCTCGCATTGACGGTGCCGATCGATATGACCTCGTCGCGGATGATGCGGTTGTGGCTATTCAGATACAGGCCGCGCAGATGCTCTTTCTTGAGCGAGCGCATATCCGATAGATATTCATATGCCTCGCGCGCATTCCTGACAGTGACGAATCCTGATGCCCCGCGCCCATACGCGCGCTTGCCGAGCTCGCCGCACGCCACGATCTGGCATGCTTTGATGAGCGATATCCGAGACTCCCGCGCCAGCTTGCGCGGGTCGGTCTCGGCGAGAGCGCTCTTCTCCCCATATTCCCTGATGAGGCGGCGCGACAGGCCGAGCACGTCTTCCCTCGACGTGCCCAGCGCCAAAACGACCGCCAAGAGCTCCTGCATGGTGAGCGCGGCCGGCCCGTGGGCGATCAATTTTTCCCGCGGCCTCCCTTCTTCGGGCAGGTCTCGGAGCGCCAGCACATATTCGCGCTCCGGCCTATCGAGGATCAGGGCGTCGCGCGGTGTCGCATACGCCTGCATGGCGGCGATTATAGCATGCGAAAAATATTTGCAATAGCAGAGCTAGAGGGTCTCGACGAGCATGAAGTTGGTCTCGGTCGATTTGCCGAACGGCATGCCGGCGATGATGACGGCTTTGTCCCCTTTCTGAAGCAGGCCCTCGCCGAGCGTCTTGTCTTTCACTATCTCCATGATCTCATCGACGGTCTTGAAGGTCTTGGCGACCATCGGGTAGCAGCCGAAGGTGAGCATGAGCTTGTTGGCATTCTCCTTGTCGTCTGAGAGCGCCAGGATCGGCTCTGCAGGGCGATAGCGGGCCACCATGCGGGCGGTGCGGCCGGAGCGCGTGAGAGCGACGATGAGCTTCGCGCCGACGGCATGGGCTGCGCGGACCGCCGACTGAGAGGCCACGTCGGTGATGCCGTGCGATTCGTCATATTCAGCGATGGTATCGCGGGTATAGACCTCGGATTCGACGCGCAGAGCCACGCGAGACATGATCTCGACGGCTTCGACGGGGAATTTTCCGAGCGTCGTCTCTTCAGAGAGCATGATGGCGTCGGTGCCGTCGATGATGGCATTGGCTATGTCGGAGACCTCGGCGCGGGTCGGCACCGGGCTCTCGAGCATCGATTCGAGCATCTGCGTGGCGGTGATGACGGGCTTGCCGACAGAATTGCACTTCTGGATGATCATCTTCTGGACCAACGGCACTTCTTCGGCCGGTATCTCGATGGCGAGGTCGCCGCGGGCGACCATGATGCCGTCGGAGACCTCGAGGATCTCATCGATATTGCTCAACGCCTCGGGCGTCTCGATCTTGGCGATGATGTGGGCGTGCGACTTGGCCTTGTCGAGGATGGCGCGGAGCTCTCGGATGTCCTCGGCGCGGCGCACGAACGACAGAGCCACATAGTCTACTTTGTTCTTGATGCCGAATTCGATATCGGCCTTGTCCTTGTCGGTGAGCGAGCTTATCGACAGGCTGGCGCCGGGAACGTTGACTCCGCGATGGTCGCCGAGGGTGCCGCCGACTTTGACCACGGTGATGATGTCGTTGCCTTTGACCTGCGTGACCTCGAGCCTCTTGGTGCCGTCCTGGAGCATGATGGTGCCGCCCGGCTTCACCTCTTTGGGGAGATTCTCATAATTGATATATACCTTGGTCTCGTCGCCGACGCAGTCATCGGTCGTGAGAGTGAACGTCTGGCCCTTCTTGAGCTCTATCTTGCCGTCTTTGAACTTGCCGATGCGGATCTTGGGGCCCGAAAGGTCCTGGAGGATGGCCACGGTCCTCCCTGTCTCCTTCATGATCTCGCGCATGGTGTCGACGCGGTCCTGATGGTCAGGAAAAGTACCGTGCGAGAAGTTGAGCCGCATGACGTTCATGCCGGCGTCGAGGAGCTGGGTCAATCTCTCTTTTGTCTGCGTCACAGGGCCGATGGTGCACACGATCTTTGTCTTTTTTCCGAGTTTCATTATTGGATATTTTTATGATATCAAGTGATTATAGCATCCTTAGCGAGGCGGCATCTATTTGATCGGTTTCACGCTCTGCGGATTGACCGGATATCGGACGGCATCGATGGTGCGCTCGAAGCAATATCTGCCTGCCGGATGGCTCCATGTTCCCTCTGCATCGCTCGTCCGCAACGGCGCCGTCTGGAGAGACGGTTTGGCGGCGTCTTCTGATGCCCTGCTGAATGTGGCGCATAGCTCGAAGGACTGCGGGCCCTTCACCGAATATTCATATGCGGCGCCGGTCTCAGGGTCGACGGACACGACCGTGCCAGAGAGCGGGTCGTTGAGCGAAGCGAGCGCGGCCGGCACCGTGCCCGTCCTCTGCCAATAGCTCAGGATGTCATACTGGATCATAGTGAGGTCATTGACGCGCTGCGCGTCGAATCTCTGCGCGCGCTGGGCGGCCGGAGAGCCGACGATAGCGAAGCCGGATATGACCGCCCCAGCGGCGAGGACGATGCCCCACCAGGCTGTCATGGTTCGCCATGTCTTCCACTTTCCTTCGCGCATATTCTTGGCGAAGAGATAATACTTGAATACGGCCATAGAGACGACCAGGACGATGATCACCTTCCAGATGAACCGCGCAGATATCTCGCCGTTCAGATAGGTATTGATGAGAGCGATGAGGTCGCCGACGATGGTCGCGCCCGTGAGGAAGAGCGTGAGGTAGATGCGCCAGACGCGGATCCACAGGTCTTTCTTCTCAGGCATGCGGGCGATGTCGCGGCCTATCTGCCATTCGATGACGTATAGGATAGGCACGAGGACGACGATCATCGATATCGGCCAGACGATCGAACCGGCGCTGAAGTAATATGACAGAGCGTCAGGCAGAGCCTTGTTGACGATGGTGAAGAAAAGGTTGATAAGAGCGATGGTGCCCGCATACAGGGCGATCGTGGCCCCGAGGTGCAGGAAAAAATCCTTGGCTGTTGTTTTGGTATTCATGATAGAGCCATTATACCACGCGCTTTTTGGTGCATTTGTACATGAATGCGGGAGGGATATTCCGCACTTCATAGCCGATGATCTCAGCGTCGAATTCTGACCTGACATGGCGCCAGCTCGCGAGCAGGTACTGGAATTGCATATAGATGCCGTCGTCCCTCATGCCGGCCTTTATGGCGTCGAATATCCTCTGCCTCTGCGCCCGATTGAAATTGCCGATCGGCAAGCCCGAGATGACGTAGTGCGCCTTCCCGGTGCCGAGACGCTCGAGGTGCAGAGAGAGATTCTCGGCGTCGTCTTCGATCAATATCACCTTCTTTGGCCCGGTCAAAAGCGCTAGATCGTCGCGGAGCTTTGCCGCCAAGGCTTCATTATTCTCAAAGGTGACCAAAATCGCCCCTTCGGGCATCGCAGCGATGATCTCTTTAGTGAAACTGCCGGTCCCTGCGCCGAGCTCGACGATGACGCTCTCGAGAGAGAATTCGAGGGGCTTGATCATGCCTTTGCCGAGAGACGGCGAGCTCGGAAAGAGCGATCCCTGGGTCTTGAATCGCTTGAGGGCTTCCCTGATGAAGAGGAATGACATACGGGGATTATAGCAGAATCGATCGCCCGACGCTGAAATCATTCATTGACTTATGATATTTTTATGTTAAAATGAATCCAAACAAAGCTCTCAAAAAGAAAGGCACGCACATGGAACAGCAATGGTTCATTCGATTCACGGTATGGTATAAAAACAACAAAGACGAGCATGTCGAAATCCGCGGCAACGCTGCTTTCTCACTGAATTCGGCGTCTTTCCTTCCAGGCACAATTCTAAATAGCCTGAAATCGTTCTACAAAAAACACCTCGAGGAAGCCGGCAAAATATATCCCAACTCTCCGATAGAGGCTGTAATCGATCATTCAATGAAGATCGACAGAGCCGGTGTGCTTGATTTCAACCAAGAGCACGGCCTCAGCGAAGGAGAGCTGTTATTTATCCGCTCGCGCGAATTCATAGACCGAATGGCGGTCGCGTTCACTAAACCCAGCTAACATGGCCGAGACCCTTCCCCTCTGAGGCTCCTTCGATGAGGCCGGGGATATCGGCCTCCGCATCGAACAATCGCGCATTATATGCGTCGAAGACATCACTGATCTCCATAAGAAGAAAAAGCACCACAGAGCCCGCTAATATGGCGGGCTTTTTATTTGACAAGCTTGTATAATTATGCTACTGTAATACCAGTCAAACGCACACAACAACAAAAAAGGACTAATGAACATATTCCAAAATGAAGAGGTCGAGAACACGAAAAGAATCCTCGTATTCCAAATCCTCAGCATCTTCCTTCTCGGCTTTGCGGCGATCGGCGTCGTCATCATCGGCCACTTCTTTCCGACCTTTTTCCCCTATTCATATCTGAAATGGGGAGGCTGGGATTCGGTCTGGCGCTTCTGGCCCTTGTTCGCATGGGCCGCATTCGGAGCAATCATGTGCTCGATAGACTCGATACCGATCTATGCCTCTCAAAAAAGAGCGCTGTTCGGCTACGGGGTGGCCACGTCTATCCTTGCCGGCATATGGGAGGAGATCGGGTATCGGTGGATATTCATCTGCTACGCCATGGTCTCCGTCATCGTCTTCAACTTCATCTTCGGATCGCTGCTCGCATGGGTCGTCGCCGGAATCTGCGCAGGAGCCGCGGTCTTGTGCCTGAGAGCAAAAAATGTCCTCTGGGCGCTCGCCGCATTCGCAGGGTGCGCCCTATCGATATGGCTCGCACTGCATATAAATCCCTTGTATTGGATCTATCAATATGGGTTTCTGCCGCTCATCCATCTGACGACATTTCATCAAATGGACCCGATCATATACGGAAAATATGACGCGATGTTCATCTTCGGCGCCATCCTCGCCAATATGTGGTTCCGCGACGGGCACAAGTATCAAGGCCTCCCTGGATACATAAATTCCTGGTATGGCGGGCTCGTTCTGCTCTATGCGACGCTCACGTATGGCCTATGGACCGCCGTGGTCATTCACATGCTGTATGACATCGAATTCGACGTCGTCCGATTCCTCATGGTTCGCAGCATCGAGAAAAAGAAGGCTGGGAAAGAAGCGCGAGCTGGTAAGTTGGCTCGAGCTGAAATCGCTCCTTCGTAGTCCTCCAAAATCAATACGCCGTTCTGTATCCTTGATACAGAACGGCTTTTTTATATATGAATCGCGCTCGATCACCCTTGCTGCACTTTCAATTCT
>CAZSAV010000040.1:0-1176 GCA_964604805.1 uncultured Candidatus Saccharibacteria bacterium
TTCCTCAATTCATCCTCCCGCTCGAGAAGAGAGCGGGCGATGCCGATAGAATGCCCGAGAGTCCCAGCGGAATGGCCGCTCCTCACGATCGAGCACGCCGATCCGGATAGAGAGATATGCCGAGACAGAGAATCCGCGAGCATGCCGCCGCTCCTGATGTCGGCGAGCATCGCCTGCACGGCCTTCTTGCGCGAAGCGACGACTCCGTCAGCGGACAAGGAGAGCGCGAGGTCGATCGAGAGTCCTGAGCCTATATACATTTCCAGGCGCTCGAGGAATATGATCGTCTCGGAGCGCTTCCATCGCATCCGTCGCATCGCTGTCGGAGGCTCTTTCTCAGACATAGAGGACCCGCGCGACCTCGTCCGGGGTCGTAATGCCCCATTCGACCTTTTCCCTTCCGTCCTCTGCTATCGGATGGAACCCCGACGATCGCATGTACCGAGCGATCTCATCGCTGCCGGCCTTGGCGCATATGAGGGACTTGAGC
Organism: uncultured Candidatus Saccharibacteria bacterium; assembly: GCA_964604805.1. GTDB lineage: Bacteria > Patescibacteriota > Minisyncoccia > Phycocordibacterales > PALSA-1337 > C7867-002. The sequence goes on from CAZSAV010000040.1 coordinate 491, forward strand.
TCGGCATCGACCGCGAACGCTTCAGCTATGACCGACCTGCCAGAATACCCGCTATATCTGCACGCCTCGCAGCCGTCAAAAGCGCATTCGTGGCAGACATCCCTGACGAGCCTCTGCGCGATGACGAGCTCGAGCGTCGAAGCGAGGAGGTAATGGTCGACGCCCATATCGGCGAGCCGCGGGATCGACTCGAGAGCGGAATTGGTGTGGAGAGTCGACAGGACGAGATGCCCGGTGAGCGCCGTGTGCACCGCGACTTTGGCCGTCTCGCTGTCGCGGATCTCGCCCACCATGATGATGTCCGGATCCTGGCGCAAGGCAGAGCGCAGTCCGCTCGCGAAGCTCACCCCATGATCATGCCGTATATGGACCTGACGGACGCCCGGTATCTCATATTCGACCGGGTCCTCGAGCGTGATGATAGACACCGGCTCGCGGGCCTTCATAGACAGGCATGCATGCAGGGTCGTGGTCTTGCCCGATCCGGTCGGTCCGGTGACGAGGATGAGGCCATGCGTCTTTTGGAGGGCAGACGATACCAGAGCCACATGGTCAGGAGTGAAGCCGAGCCTCGCGAACGATACCGATGCGGCAGGCTTGACCGGCAGCAATCGGAGCACCGCATTCTCGCCATGGTATGTCGGCATGAACGAGATGCGGATATTGCATGGCGAACCGAGTATATC
>CAZSAV010000040.1:1276-6357 GCA_964604805.1 uncultured Candidatus Saccharibacteria bacterium
TTTTATATCTGTGGTACTATCCTCAGTCGGTATATAGGTGTTCTTTAATTCTGAAGAACGATTCTGAACTCGCAACAATGAACAAAAGGACAGTATTGTGATTGAGACAGCAGAACAGGACGGTACGGCAGGAGGGTCGGTGCTCACCGCGTCGCTATGGGTCGGATATCTGCGCTGCGGCAAGAGCACGCAGACCGAAGCTCTGAAGCGCCTCGGAGACCCGGTCTTCGTGACCGGCGACGAGCTCAAGGCAGCGGCGAAAGCGAACCCGGACGACGCTCGGCTCGACCCTATCCGCATCGGCGGACTCGTCGAAGACCCGGTCGTCAATTGGTACGCCAAGCGCTGGACCCTTCGGCAGATCACCGAACGCGTCAAGAACCGCGAACGTCTGTATTTTGACGGCGTCCCCCGCAAGGTCGGACAGCTCGCCATGATCGACTTCCTCCGGATCCGCGGATATTCCGTCAAAGTGATCCAGTTCACCACGCCGCCTGAAGTGTGCGACGCGCGCCCGGTGCGCGACGGCCGGTTCGAAGACATCGACCCTGCGATCGTCGCCCGACGCCGCGAAGAATATATGCGCGAGACCGCGCCGATGATCGACCTCCTGCCGGACCTCGGCATCAGCGAAGAGAAAGGCAACATGCTCTGCATCGACAATACGAACCTCGCCAAAGAGGACGTCGCCGCACAGATCATCGAGTTCCTCAAGCTTCCGTACACGGTCGCTCAGATGTTCCCGAACATTCCGCATTATGCTCCCGCGCGCAGCGCAAGCGGCATGGAGACGGGACGACGCGTGCTCAGCAACCTCGAAGTCTCGCTGCCGTATTTCCACAAGGGACAGCATCCCCTGGGAGAATCGCCCGAAAACGCGGCCTGATCGTTCTATTCCTATGCAATCGCAGCCTTCGAAAGAGGGCTGCTTTTTTATTTGACTTCTCACCTATTTTTATGCTTTACTTAGACCCTTGAGCTTCGGCTCTATTTCTTTGCCACGCCATAGTCTCGAACGGAGCGAGAGACGAAGGCGGGTAATTCATTCAAATCACATGGAAATCAGAAACAGCCTCCTTCGCTGAAGCTTCGGAGGCCGAGTCGTGACCAAAATAACTCATATGCAAATCAGAAACATCGCTATCATCGCCCACGTCGACCACGGCAAGACAACCCTCACCGACGCCATCATGACCCAGAACGGCCATGGAGACGAAGGCACCATGGACTCGAACGCGCTCGAACAGGAGCGCGGCATCACGATATATGCAAAGAACACCTCGGTCACCTACAAGGGCACCAAGATCAACATCGTCGATACCCCGGGACACGCCGACTTCGGATCCGAGGTCGAGCGCGTCCTGCGCGCCATCGATGCGGTCCTCCTGGTCGTCGACGCCCAGGAAGGTCCTATGCCGCAGACGCGCTTCGTATTGAAGAAGTCCCTCGAGCTCGGCCTCATCCCTATCGTCGTCATCAACAAGATCGACAAGCCTGCCGCCAACCCGGCCCGCGTCCACGACGAGGTCCTCGAGCTCTTCATCGAGCTCGGCGCTCATGACAAGCAGATCGACTTCCCCACTATCTATGCGATTGGCCGCACCGGAGTGGCAAAAAAGAGCCTAGCGGACGATTCGAAGGATCTCACCCCTCTCCTCGACTGCATCCTCGAGAATGTTCCGCCTGCGAACCAGGCCGGCATACTGGGTCGCGGCGCGAGCGACCCTTTGACCGCCCAGGTCTTCAACCTCGGCTACGACAATTTCCTCGGCCGCCTCGCGGTATGCCGCATCTATTCAGGCACCATCAAGGACCAGCAAAATATCTGGATCAAAGACGTGAATGGCAAATCATTCACGGGAAAAGTGACGAAGCTCTTCACATTCGAAGGCAAGAAAAAGCTTGAAGCCGCTCAAGCAGAATCAGGCGACATTGTGACGGTAGCTGGGGTACCGGAAATATTCATAGGCGAGACGATCACTGACAATGAGAAGACCGCGCCGCTTCCCGCTATCAAAGTGGACGAGCCTACGATCTCCCTCCAATTCCTCGTCAACAACTCGCCGTTCGCCGGCAAAGAAGGCACATTCGTGACCGGCCGTCAGATCCGCGAGCGCCTCGAGCGCGAGCTCGAGACCAACGTCGGCCTCAAAGTCGACTTCTCGTCCAACGAATACTTCACCGTCTATGGCCGCGGAGAGCTCCATATCGGCATCTTGCTCGAAAATATGCGCCGCGAAGGATATGAATTGCAGGTCTCTCAGCCCAAAGTCATCATCAAGGAGGAGAACGGCGTCAAAACCGAGCCATATGAAGAGCTCATCATCGACGCTCCGCAGGAATTCTCCGGCATCATCATCGAGACCCTCGGCAAGCGCAAGGGCATCATGTCCAATATGGCTACGCACGGCAATCAGGTGCGCATGGTCTTCGATATACCGACTCGCGGCCTCCTCGGCTATAGGAACGTCTTCACCATCGACACCAAGGGCGAAGGCATCATGTCTTCTCGCGTGACCGGCTTCCGCGAATTCGCAGGCGACATAGAGAAGCGCGAGACCGGCTCTATGACGTCTATGGCTTCGGGCAAGGCCCTCGGCTTCTCGCTGTGGAACCTCCAGGACCGCGGCCGCCTCTTCATCGCCCCAGCCATTGAGGTCTACGAAGGCATGGTCATCGGCGACACCTCGAAGGGCGACGATATGGATGTGAACCCGACGAAGGGCAAACAGCTCACCAACATGCGCTCGTCTGGAAACGACGAAGCATTGACCCTTGTCCCGCCTTTTGAGCTCTCGATCGAACGCGGCCTCGAGCTCATGCGCGAAGACGAATACCTCGAGATCACGCCCAAGAGCATCCGTCTCCGCAAGAAATTCCTCACCGAATTGGATCGTGCGAGATCGAAGAGGAAGGATCTGAAATAATATATAAAAAACCCGGCGAGAACCGCCGGGTTTGTTATTCACTTGAAGCATCGTCTGCACTTTTCGCGCAGCAGCCTGAAGCAATATCTCGCCGAATGTCTGACTATCGGATAGATATAGACATCGACCTTGTGGCCGATATAGGCGTACGCGAGCGTTGCGAAGACGATAATGAAGAATAGTTTCCAATCCATATTTCTCCAATTGTTGAAGTTGACCAAGTACTGCAATTCACTGGTATTATTATACCACTTTATATAGTCAAAGTCAATGTCCATAGAGCCCTATTTCTGGGCTAATTTCTGTATCACCTTTGTCCTCTTAATTGAAAGCGCAAAAGCCCCTACTCCTGCATCCTTCCCTATCCGATTCGCCAACGACCTCATGTACGTACCACTAGAGCAATAAACCCGAACCTTGATCATTGAATAATGATCATTGGACATTCCCAACACTTCTCCCCATCTCTTCTTTATTTCTTCCTGCCTAAAATCCCCTGTCACTTTATCAATCATGCTGAATATACGAGACTTCAATTCAGCAGAAGAAATAGTCGATTCGTTGAGCACATCTAATGAATAAATCTCGACATCTTTGGTCGGCATCTCATCGGGCAATTCGCCTGCGCGCGCCAATTCATGAAGCTGCTTTCCATTCACGGTCTTTGATGAATATGGCGGATATTCTTGTGTGAATTTACCTATGTATCCTGTTCCCTGTCCCCAAGGTGTCACCTCGACATGTCGAGGTGACACCTTGGGGATGCCGAGCGCATCATATGTGTCGGTCGATATGCCGAAGACGATCTCGACTTCATATTCTTTATCTAGACCGAGATATCTCTCTTTTTGTTTACATTCTTCGCCTATGAGGATCAAAAGCTGTCCTTCCGCCATCGGATCGAGGCGACCGGCATACGTCATAGGTTCAGCCTCCAATTCGGGTCGGCTCGCACGAAAACGCTCGAGAGCTTCGAGCGGCGTTTCGCCGATATTCTTGTAAATCGTTTCGGACATAACCTTCCTATCTTTTTATCATGCTCCGTACATAGCTCTCATATTCTGCGAATGGCTCCATGCCGAGCTCCTTCCTGCGAGCGTCGAGCCCTGCGAGATCTTCAATATCGATAAAATCGATCGCGCCGTCCGATCCGATCTTATACTGCGTGCCATATCTCTGCCGTTTGCCTTGAAGCACGCATAACCGGTCCGTCATGAATGCGATATCTTTACGTTCGACAGATCCATCATGAGCCAATCTCACGGCATCGATCGACTGAGTAAGCATAGCCTCATCGCCAGAATGGAGAGCAACGAGAACGGCTGCCTTATACGCCTTCTCTGAGGCATTCGATTTCGTAGGAAAGCCGTGCGCCGATATGAATGCTCGCACGGTCTCTGCATGCTTTGCATTGATAGAGGCTAGAATCGAAGCTGAGATCTGGCCGGCCTTGAAATCCTTGATCGCCTTCTGGTCGGCTTCTCGTATCGATTCGAGGCCTTGTATGTCTATCAGGACCTGTCTATTGTTCATATCGATACTATACTTCATCTATAAAAAAAGGCACCTTCAGTGAAGGTGCCGATGCTTGACCGACGGCGTCAATTTGTATCGCTGTCGCCGGAGGCCTGGATGAACGTGTCATTCTCAGAAGCGCAGCCCTGTTGGGGCTGATCGACGACCGAGACCTGGCACTGTTCGGAGTGAAGGAACGTAATAGGCGTTCTCTCGCTCTTTGTCTCTTGTGCGTTCATGTTTCCTTTCTAGCCTTGATTTCTGCGTCATCTTCTGACGCATTACTCATCCCCATGTCACATGGTACAACCCTTCTTGCGCGCTAGCAAGCGTCCGAGAGACATAGAGATCGGATGTCCGACGATGATCTCCGACGGCATCCATTGGCCCTGCGGATTGATCTCGAAGAACGCATAGCCCGAAGCCCGAGAATATGCGAGGTCGATGCATCCGAATCTGAGGCCGAGAGCCTGTACGAGCTCGATGCAATTGCGCGAGATGCGCGCAGGCAGGGTATGCATCCTGTACTCTCGCCTGACATCATGATGCCTCCAATCAAGGTTGCCGGGGATAGGGTTAGAGCGCATTACAATCTCCGATGCGAACGCCTCATCGCCGACGACAGTGACCCTGATGTCA
>CAZSAV010000041.1:0-6333 GCA_964604805.1 uncultured Candidatus Saccharibacteria bacterium
AATTCGAAACGAGTTCGAATCTGCAAATCGGAAGTTAGGCTGGTAAGAGTTCATGTTCATGATTTGAATTTCTGATTTCCTTAGGATTTCGTGCTTCGAGCTTCGGATTTGAACACGAATCCGTTGCTGATAAGGAATCTCGAAAGCTTGGTCGTCTTGCCCGGTGCGACAGCATACAGCATCATGCGGGACGCAGTGATAGCCGTAAACATCGAGACCAAGACGCCGATCACGAACACCAGAGCGAATCCCCTGATGACGGCAGAGCTGCCGAAATAGAAGAGAATGGCGCCAGTGATGATGCTCGATATATTGGAATCGCGGATAGACGTCCAAGCGCGGGTGAAGCCTTCATGCATGGCGTCCCAGATGCCGCGGCCGCGATGGAGCTCCTCCTTCATGCGCTCGAAGATGAGGATGTTGGCGTCCACGGCCATGCCGATCGTGATGATGAAGCCGGCGATGCCTGCGGCGGTCAAAGTGACCGGTATGAGCTTGAAGAGGGCCAGCATGAGGACCGTATAGATAGCGAGAGCGATGACGGCCACCAGTCCGGGCAATCTGTACCAGAATATGAGGAAGAGGGCGATGATGATGAATGCGACGATGCCAGCCTCGATGCCGCCATGTACGGCCTGCGCGCCGAGCGATGCGCCGATCGTCTGGGTCGAGATGAGGGACACCGGCACCGGCAATGCGCCGAAGTTCAGATTGCGGACGAGAGCCTTGGCTTCATCGACGGTGAATGAGCCGCTGATCTGGCCTTTGCCGTCGAGGATCTGGTCTTGGATGACCGGAACGGAGATAGGAACGCCGTCGAGGAAGATGCCGAGATAGTTATGGATATTGTCTTTGGTGATCGACGAAAAGAGGTCGCGGCCTTCGCTGGTGAAGGTGATGCCGACGACCGGTTGATTGGTCGTGCTATTGAATTCGAGGCTGGCTTTGCCGATCATAGTGCCATTGAGGCCGGTCGGCTTGAAGAGCGCCAAGTATTCCGGACGATGCTCGAGAGTCGTGGTGCCGGTATATGCGACGCTCGACGATGCGAATGCTGCCATATCGGCTGCAGTGACAAGCCTAAAATCGAGCTGGGGCGTAGCGCCGATCGACTTTACGGCCTCATCGACGTCAGTGACGCCGGGAAGCTCGACGATGAGCTTGTAGGCGCTCTCTTTTGAAGAAAGGGCCGCTCCCTGCTCCGTCTGGACGAGAGGCTCGCTCACGCCGAAGACGTTGACGCGGTTCTCGACGACGTTCCTGAGCGATGTCATGGAGTCTGCGATGTCTTCAGGCGCCAGTTTGGAGACGTCGGCGCGATAGACGAGGTGGGTGCCTCCGGAAAGGTCGAGGCCGAGGCGGAACGGATGCGACGATCCCGGCTGTTCGGACGCATAAACAAAATAGCCGATGGCTACGGCGACTAAGACGAGGAAAACGGCGCGAGCCCTGTGTTTTAACATAATTCCGTATTATAGGGATTTCTAAGGATTGTGCAACCTACCTCCCTGCCCGCTTCATCAATATCTGCATGGTGCGGAGGATGATCTTGGCATCGAGAGCGAGAGAGCGGTTCTTGATGTAATAGAGGTCGTAATAGAGCTTGTTGCGCGCCTCCTCAGTGTCTACCGCATGATGCGGATGATTCTCATGATAGATCTGGGCCCAGCCGAAGAGGCCCGGCTTCACCAGATGGCGGGCATTGTAGTACGGGATCTCCTTCTCATATATGCCGGCAAGGTGCGGCAGTTCCGGACGCGGGCCGACCATCGATAGGTCTCCGCGGACGACATTCCAAAATTGCGGTATCTCATCGATGCGGGTCACCCTGATGAACTTGCCGACCTTGGTCACGACGTTCTTGGTCGTGCCATCGGCGCCGTATTTGCCGTGGTCGTTGCCCGACATGCTCCTGAACTTTACGATCTTGACGCGGGCGCCGTTCTTGCCGACGCGCTCCTGCGCGATGAATATAGGTCCTCCATCCTCGATCTTAATGGCGATATAGACGAAGGGATAGAAAACGAGCGATATGGTGCCGCCGATAGCCGCGATGACGACGTCGAGCGCGCGCTTCAAGCCGTCATAGAGCCTGCGATTCCCGAGAGCTGTGGCAGAATTCTCGACCAGCCAGCGCTCGCCGACGATCGATATGGCGATGCGGTCGAAGACGCTCTCGTAGAGGCGGCTGGCATCGACGATCTGCACTCCGGAAAAGATGAGGCCGTAGAGGAACGGCATGGCCGCCTCGATAGAGCGGTCATGGAGGTCAGCGACGATCATACCGGCGCCTGAGGCCTCGACAGCAGCCTTGATAGCGGCGACGGTCTCATCGACTGAGCCTTTGGGGACGATATGCCCTTTGAAGACGAGCCCATAGCGGACGTTCTGATTGATCTCCTCGCGGAGGTCTTCAATGTCGCTTCCGGATCCGACGATGACAGCGGCCTGCTTGCGAGACATGCTGACCACCGGGAACATGATGACGCGCCATACATAGAGGAAAGCAGTAGACAGCACAAAGAATATGAAGAGGTTAGCCTTTGGGGCAATGGCGACCGGAGCGAGATAGAAGAAGACGATGCCGATGAGGACGTTCACGACCTGGACCTTGGCGAGCAGGCCATGGATCCTGCCGCGAATGAGGGCGAGCTGTTTGTCATAGAGGCCGGCGCTGAAGTTGATGACGAGGAATATGACGATGAGTATGGAGAAGGCCGGCACATGGATCATGAGAAGCGAGCGCGACGGTATATGGCCGTAGCGCACCGCCAAGGTGAGGATGAGGGAGAATGCATATGCTATGGCGTCCCCGAGGACGAGTATGGATGCCCTGCGCGTGCTGGCGATAGTATTCATGCGCATTACGCTACCATGAATAGGCGAGCTCTTCAAGGAAGCTTTCTATAGCGCGAAATCAAAGCCCTGGCGATAGGCGGTCTCCTCATCCACGATCGGTCTGGCTCGTAGGGAGAAAGACTCGCCAGACCGTCTTTTCTCGCGCTGGTGCCGCAGGTATGCCGATTCAGATTACTCCAGCGCTCCGAAGAGGATTCGAAGACCGCCTATCGCCAGGGCTCAGCGCGATTGCTGTAATACCCCTAAAATGATAGCGTTACAGCATGAAGATCATGTACGTCATCACCAAGTCCAACTGGGGCGGCGCCCAGCGGCACGTCTTCGATCTGGCCACATCGATGAAAGACCGCGGCCATGACGTGTGGGTCGCCCTCGGCGGAAACGGCATCCTGAAGACCAGGCTCGAAGCCGCCGGCATATATACATTCTCTATCGCCGAGCTCGGGCGCGACGTATCTCCCGGCAAAGACGCTGGATCGTTCAAAGAGGTCTACCGAGTGATCAAGAGCAAGCGACCAGACGTCCTCCACCTCCATAGCCCCAAAGCCGCAGGCTTGGGATCTCTCGCTGGCCGCCTCCTCGGCGTGCGCATGATAGCGACGACCGTCCATGGCTGGGCTTTCAACGAGAGCAGGCCGCTCTATGAGAAAGCGACCATCGCATTCTTCTCATGGCTCACCATGATCCTCTCGCATCGCACCGTTCTCCTCTCTGAGCGCGAATACGGACAGGCTCTCTATTTCCCCTGGGTCAAACAGAAGCTGGCACTCATACCGCTCGGCATCAAAGCCCCGACATTCATGTCGGTCGACGGCACCAAACAGACGGTCGCCAAGATGATCGGCATGGACCTTGCCGAATACAACAAAAAGACGGTCATCGGCACGATCGCCGAGCTCCATCCGAACAAAGGCCTCTCGTACCTCGTGAACGCCATGGAGATGGTCTCTCGCGAACAGCCGAACGCCATATGCGTGATCATGGGAGACGGCGAGCTCAATGCCGAGCTCCATATGCTCATCAAAGAAAAGAAGCTCGAGAATGCCGTCTATCTCGCCGGCTATGTCGAGCATGCCAATGAATATCTCAAAGCATTCAGCCTCTTCGTCTTGCCGTCGATCAAAGAAGGCCTCCCCTACGTCATCCTGGAATCGGGCTGCGCTTCCTTGCCCGTCGTCGCCACGACGGTCGGCGGCATCCCTGAGATGATCGAAGACATGAAGTCGGGCATCCTCGTCCAGTCGAGGAATGCGCGCGAGCTCGCTCACGCCATATCGTTCATGATCGAGCACCCGGAAGAGCGCAGGAAATACGGCGCCGCCCTCAAGGAGCGCGTGGCGACCAGATTCTCCATGGACAAGATGCTCGCTTCGCTCGAAGAGCTCTACCGCCAGCCTGCCAAAAAGCCTGAGGCGGAAGAGGCTCCGGCGCAGGCCATATAAAAATAGAGCCGCTCGGCTCTTTTTTTATTGCGGTCCGACGAATTCGTTGGAGACCGCGTCTTTGTGCGCAGACCTAGCATAGCGGCGCATCGCCATGACCATGCCGAGCGCGATGAATTCGATGAGGATATGCGTGCCGCCATAGCTCATGAACGGCAACGGCGTTCCGGTGACAGGCAGGAGATGCATGTTCATGCCGACGTTCACAGCGATATGCACGATGAAGAATACCGCTACGCCCGCGCCGAAGAGGATCTCGAAATTGGTGGCGCCATTCATGGCATTCTTGACGATGCGCCAGATGATGATCCCGTAGAGCGTAAAGAGGATGACGATGCCGGCAAAGCCCCATTCCTCCGAGAATGCGGCGAAGATGAAGTCGGTCTGGTATTCGGGCAAGAATTTGAGGCGCGACTGCGTGCCATACCCTACCCCCTTGCCCCAGAGGCCGCCCGAGCCCACAGCTATGGTCGACTGATATGCGTTATAGCCGGCGCCGTGTATGTCAGCCAAAGGGTCGATGAAGTTGCGGATGCGGTCCTTCTGGTATTCCTTGAAGCCGAAGTTCCATAGCCCCACGAAGACGAGGAGCGCGATGCCTATCATGGCGAAGAGGTGCTTCTTGGAGACGCCGGACACCATGATCATGCCGAGCCAGATGAGGAAGATGATCATGGCGGAGCCGAGGTCTGGGTGGACGAGGACCAGCACGAAGAATATGAATGCGTATGCGCCAGAGACCGCAATAGGGCGCGCATTTGCTATCTCGATGTGCCGGCGCGAGAAATATTTGGCGAGGATGACGATAAGGGCGATCTTGGCCAGGTCGGACGGCTGGAACGAGAATGAGCCGAAGGAAAACCAGCTCTGAGCGCCATGCGATACCTTGCCGAGGGTGAAAAGAGCCGCCAAGAGGACGGTCGAGACCGTAAAGAGCGCCACCGAGACCCAGGTCGATCGGAGGAAGCGCAGATCCACCATGCTCACAACGAAGAATGCGACGACAGAGGCTCCGATGCCGATGATCTGGTGAGCCGCGAACGAGCTGTCGCCTGTGAACGAGTGCATGGTGACGAGGCTGGCCGCGAGGATGGGCACGATCGCCCCGATGAGCCACCAGTCTATGCCGAAGAGCCCGCGGCGGGCTTCGCGGGACGTCAGGCTGTATTCGGATATGGAGGAGAGGGCTCTGTGCACGGCCATCCTATTCTGCCACAGGAAGCACCTCAATGGAAATGACTCTGCCCTGCCGATTGATCGGCCAGGTGAAAGGCGCGACCTCAGTCTCGTCAGGGCCGATCTCATCGATCGACGTCTTTGAGAAGCCGAGAGCGTTGCCGTCCTTGTCATAGAGGACCGCATATGCCGAGACGTTCTCGATCGGCTGGACGCTCTTGTTGAGGAGGTTCACAGAAAGATATGAGCCTGATTCGTCTTCGGTATAGCTCTTGTCAGAGATCACGAGCTTGGAGAGCGGGTCGATGCGCTTGTGCCAATCGGGAGCGGCGGTGAATTCGAAGAGAGCCTTGGCAGGCACGCGCTTCCCTACGGATACGGCGCCCTGAAAAGCGAGCGCATTGCGGTGCGGAGGGATGGTGACGATGCCGCGCTGATCGGTGATGAGTATGCCTTGGTCGTCATAGAGGGCGATGTGATACGGCACATTCTTCGCCTCTCCTTCGGTATTCGGATTCACGATATATGCGGCTTCGTTATAGAGTCCGGGAGCGACTTCCTCGAAGCGCGTCCATGCCGCATCAGGAGGCAAAAACGAGCTCTGGCAGAGCCTGCTGCACGAGCCGCCGCAGTCCACTCCCTGCTCTCCGCCGTTCTTCACTCCATCGGAGCATGTCGGCGGATGGTAGAGATATAGAAATGCCGGAACGGCGATCACCGCGATCGCGACGACGCCTACGATGCCGGCGTAGAGAGATTTCCTCTGCTTTGACCATGAAGCCATAGATAAGGGCATTATCCCATACGAAGACGCTTGTATCAAACAAAAACCCCGCCTTTCGGCGGGGTTTTGTTT
>CAZSAV010000042.1:0-6216 GCA_964604805.1 uncultured Candidatus Saccharibacteria bacterium
CGAGCGTGCCCGTCTCCATAGCAGGGTAGAGGACCTCCTCTATGGCTCTGGAGAGGCGGTGTATCTCGTCGATGAAGAGGATATCGCCGGGCGACAGATTGGTGAGAACGGAGGCAAGGTCGCCGACTTTCAAGATGGCCGGTCCCGAGGTTACCTTCATCTGGGCCCCTGTTTCCTTGGCGATGAGGTGCGCAAGGGTTGTCTTACCGAGCCCTGGAGGCCCATAAAAAAGGATATGCTCCGGAGGATGCTTGCGCTCTTGAGCCGCGGTAAGGAGGATGTGGAGGTTATCCTTGATATTCTGCTGGCCTATGTATTCGTCCCAGCGCGCCGGGCGGAGGGTTTGGTCGAGAAACCCCGTATCTTTCTCTTGTTCTGGCGGTATGGAGGGAGTTCTTGACATTTGTATTTGAGTATGCTAGGATATTTATGAAATCAACTTGAATCATTGAAACCCGCCCGCGCACGTACTATAAGCATACAGCTCAAATCGAAAAAGTAAAATTCGCGCACATGGCGCGAATCAGCTGTTTTTACGCGTACTTGCGCGCTTTCTCCATATGTAACGACCGTTTCGAGACCGCGAACCTCTAAGCAATGGCCTTCCGAGGTTTGGGTATAGTGCTAAGGACATTTTGGTTGCAACGCTTCGGCATTGCGTACTGACATTATCCTCGGGACTCTACCTCGCATAACGCATCACGCGATATGATATTGCTTAGAGATTTGCGAGCTTGAACATCTATTTGAATCCTACCGCTACCCACAGACAAAAAGCAATTGACACTGTGGATTAGTGTCTGTCTTGCTGCACGCATTTTCATACTCGGATATTCGCTTCAAATAAAAAACCCAAAAACCAGCTAAGGATCGATGCCTGATCAGACGCGCACGAAGCCGCAATCAACTTTTTGCTTCAGTGGCGCGCGAGACCAGATAGCGTCTTTGCTTATCTGGTTTTTGGGCTATATATGGATCAATCTTCGACTGATATGACGCGTTCGAGCTCGTCCATCGACGTGACCCCGCTCAATATCTTGAGGACGCCGTCTTGTTTCATCGTCAAAATTCCTTGGCCTTTTGCGGCGGCCCATATCTCGCGCTCGCTCGGGTTCAATTCGACTGCGTTTTCGATGGCGCTATTGGTGAGAATGGCTTCGTATATGCCGATGCGGCCCTTGTAGCCGGTATTGTTGCACTTGTCGCAGCCGACAGCCGTCCACATCTTGGACCTGCTCGTGGGGATGAGCGCCTTATCTTCGATGTCATTGATGACGGTCTCTATTTCTTTGAGGATATCGCCCTCGATGGCGACTTCCTTCTTGCAGAATTCGCAGAGCTTTCGCACCAAGCGTTGAGCCATGGCGACGCGGAGGGCAGAGGTGATGATCTTGGCGTTCACGCCGAGGTCGATAAGGCGGGGGAACGTGCCTGCGGCGTCGTTGGTGTGCAGAGTCGAGAATACGAGGTGACCGGTCAAAGCAGAGTTGATGGCGATATCGGCCGTCTCATTGTCGCGGATTTCACCGACCATGATGATGTCAGGGTCTTGGCGGACTGCGGCGCGCAATCCTTCGAGGAAATTGTAGCCTTTGTCGTTGACCTGCGTCTGGACGATGCCGGGAAGATGGTATTCGATCGGGTCTTCGATAGTGATGATCTTGACCTGCGGGTTATGGACTTTTTTCAGGAACGCATAGAGAGTCGTCGTCTTTCCAGAGCCAGTGGGGCCTGTGGTGAGGAGCATGCCGTCCGGTCTATTCATTTCTTTGAGAAGGATGGCGAGCAATTTTTCATGGATGCCCAAGGATTCGAGAGGAACGCTGATCGATTTTGGGTTAAGGAGGCGCATGACGATCGATTCGTTATATGCGCCAGGCAGGATAGATACGCGTACTTCGATGTCGCCGATAGCCAGCCGGATGCTGAAGCGCCCGTCTTGAGAGTCTTTCTTTATATTGAGCTTCATTCCAGAGATCAGTTTGATGCGAGAAAGTATGAGCGCATATGTCTCATTGTCGAAGCGCATGACCTCCTGCAATACGCCGTCGAGGCGGTAGCGGAGGAGCACATAGGTCTCTTCAGGCTCGAAATGTATGTCTGATGCGTCGATAGCTAGAGCGCCGGCGACCGCAGTCTCCAATATTCGAGAGACGCGATAGCTCTTTTTGGCGGCCATAGTGTTCTGGAGTATGGAAACGACGGTGGGGAGGCTCTTTGCTTGGTCTATGATGGCCGCTATCTCATCGCTCGATATCTCGAGCGAGCCGGCTGTGCTCTCACAGGCGAAGGACACGTCTTTGTATACTTTCCAGGCTTTCTCGAGGCTCTGGGTCGAGGTGATATATATATCAGCGGTATAGCCTTTCTTGGCGAGATCGTCCACGACCGCCTTTACGTGCTGGTCTTGGGGATTGCGCGCGGCGAGCTTTACCTTTTTGTCTACGAGGGCATATCCGGCGACTTGAGAATCGCGAGAGGTCTTTTCATCGACGAGGCGCAATGCGTCTGCGGAGATGGGCACCGTAAGCAGATTTACATATTCGACGCCATATTTTCCAGCCAAAAGCTGGACCAATTCCTCCTCTTCTTTGTGGTGGAGGTCGGTTACGCGCCGATTCTGCTTGTCTTCGTCAAACTGGATCGTCATTGGGGATATTATATCAATACGTGTAGCAATATACGAATGAACCCGCTATCTGCTATAGTAGCGCCATGAAGAGATACTCGTCCCATTCTCTCGAAGAAACAGAGAGCATAGCCAAAGAATGGCTCGCCTCAGTGGCTGCGGCAAAATCAGACCAAAGCCCTGGAGCCGCTCTCATCGGCCTATCTGGCCATCTCGGAGCAGGGAAGACGGCATTCGTAAAGAAGGCCGCTCGTCTGCTCGGGGTAGCAGAGGAAGTGACGAGCCCGACATTCGTGCTCATGAAGCTATATGGACTCGATCAGAGCAACGGATATCCGTGGAAGAGGCTCATCCATATCGATGCATATAGGCTCGAGACACCAGAAGAATTAGAGGCTCTCGGTTTCGAGGCGCTCGCTTCTGATCCGGGCAATCTCATCATGGTCGAATGGCCTGAGAATGTCGGCATACAAAAGCTCCCTGGAACCCGCATGCTCTCATTCGGGATCCAAGGAGCTGATTTTACTATCGAGATCGGGGCTTAGAGCTCGGTCTCTGTCGTGCCGTTGCCTGGATTCGTCCCTCCATTTCCCGGGCAAGGATGTCCTGGCGTAGGAACGCATACGCCGCATCCAGCTCCAGTGCATGACGATCCCGTCTCGCTGTAGCTGTAGCATGAGCTTCCTGGCGTCGCTTTGTATGAAGCGAGGCTCGAGCAGAATATCGAGTAGCGGGCGTATTGCGATGCGTCTACCGACATGAGGCCGCTCGCATTCGTCACTGTCTGGGCTGACGACGTGGCTCCGGTCGTATAGTCGGTTCCAGTGAATGTATAGAGCTCGCATGAAGAATATCCGCTCTTGCTCCATGTCAGGTTGTTCGGGTCGTTCGCCGGGTTGTAGCTTATCGAACAGCTGTTGCCGCCGCCGGGAGGCGTAGAGACTATGACGGTCGGGCAGGTGAAGCTTCCGACGTTCGCAGGCGAATCGGAGTCGATGATCTTGACGATCGGTCCTGCCGGAGGCGTTGCGGTATAGTTCGTCGTGCTCGATACCTTCGAGCCATGAGAGAAGTTCGCGCCATTGTCCCAGCTATATGAATATGGGGGGATGCCGTTGGTCGGGTCGACGCTCACGATGAATGTCGCATTGACGCTGCCATTCGCTCCAGTGCTCGTCGCATTGATGTCGCAACGTGCGCCAGCCAAGATCACGCCGCTATGCGTATTGCTGCCGACGCAGCCAGGGCAGACCACGGATCTGAATTGGAGCCAGCCTATGTCGTCGCTCGACCAAGCGAAGCCGTGGAATGCTCCTGTCGTCATGTCGAGCGTCACGCCGCTTGTCGTCGCTGAGCCGGGAGAAGAGTGATTGGATCCAGAGAGCTCGATGCAGCCCGCCTTCGTTCCTGTGCCGTTGTTCTTTTCAGTCAGGGATCGAGCCCAGCCGCTGACTTTGCCGCTCGTCGATTGGCCGGTCGAGAGGTCGACTGTTGCTTGCGATCCGCATGCTGATACGTCCGCCTTTTCGAACGATATCCAACCGAGGTTCGACGACCATGCGTATCCAGCGAACGTGCCTGTGGTGGCGCTCGTCGTGGTGCTCACGAATACTCCGCCTCCGACCGTGGTCGGGCCGAAGTATACCCAGCCGATATTGGAAGACCAGCCCCATCCAGAGAGGGAAGCCCCTGTCGTCGCATGCGTCGGCTGCGACAGCGCTGCCACGATGATGGCGAAAGCGATGATTCCAAATAAAGCGATTTTTTGTTTCATTATTCGGTTTGTTTAGAGAGCGTCAGAACGTATCGTCGCGTTTAGCATCGGTTACTGGATCGTAACGGTGAGCGAGCTGCATGTTGCGAAGCCGACACCTTCTCTTACGTAATATCCAATCATTACTTGATTGCTTCCGCATGATCCTGAGCCCCTTCCTGAATCGGTCGCTTTGGCGGAGATGACCATGTTCTTCGTTGTGACGACGCCGTTCTTTCCGACCGCCAAGAAAGAAGTTCCTGAGGATTGAGCCAAGCCTTTGATGTATAGATTTTGCGTATTCGTCGTGCCGGTCGTCGTCAAATTGGTCGTCGTGGCTGATCCGACTACGGTCAGGTTTCCATTTATTCCCAAACCGCCGCTGAACCAACCGCTGCCGCCGACATCGAGAGAATAGCCGTTAGACGGAACTGAAGATTTGGCGATAGCGAGAGCTGAGTTCTTGTACTGAGCGGTCGTTCCTACGTTGAGCGGCACATCGCAGCCAGGGTTCCCAGCGACGCATGTCGGAGGGCTCGATATCGGGTTCACCCAGTCGGCGAGGGCTGCTAATGAGAATGCTCCGAGAGCGATGCCGGTGACGGCGGCGATGCGAGAAAGCGTTATTGTTGTTTTATTCATATGTTTAAATTAAAAAATCGACTTATTATAATTGCTCGAGTATCTCTTGCTTCGTAGCCTCGTTCACCGCCGCAGACTTGGGCGCTTTGAGCTCTGAGCTCATCTGGGTCACCTGTTCTGAGGTCAGAGATTGGGGGGCATTCATATTTATCTGCGCGATGACCTGCTGTTTCAAAGCCTCTTGCTGGTCTATGGCCTCGGCAGGCGCTACAGCCGCTTCTTTTGGAGGAGCATGCAGCCAATAGAAGGCGCCGATGGCGATAAGTATGATCACAGCCAAAGAGAGGACGAGCACCATGCGCGTGTGCTCCTCGCGCGCTATCGGCGATCCAGGAAGCACAGGTTGTTTGAGTATCGTAGAAGCCATTTTCATACAAAGTATACCATCTATATCTGTGTATAAACTGTGAGGATGATGTGGATAACGATCAAGCAATGCGTTCGCATGAATATATGGCCGGATAGTGTAGAATGGGCCTATGAAGAAAAAGACCGAACAGGCGCGCAAACGCCTCATTCTCCTCGATTCGCACGCTATCTTGCATCGCGCATATCACGCATTGCCTGATTTTGCGACGGCAGGAGGCGAACCTACCGGGGCTCTGTATGGCCTTTCCATGATGCTGGTCAAGATCATCGAGGATTTCAAGCCTGACTATATCGTGGCTTGTTTCGACTTGCCGGGACCGACATACCGCCATGAAGCATACAAAGAATACAAAGCGGGAAGGAAAAAGACCGATGACGATCTCGTGGCTCAGATCATACGCTCGCGCGATATATTCGAGGCTCTCGACATTCCCATATACGACCAGCCGGGATTCGCGGCTGCCGATATGCTCGGCACGCTCGCCGAGCAGGTGACTTCCGCTCAAGGCAAGAAGGGATCCGACCTCGAAGTCATCATATCCTCGGGAGACATGGACACGCTCCAGCTCGTCAAAGGGGATGACGTGAAAGTCTACACGTTGAAGAAGGGAATCAAAGACACCATCATCTATGACGAGGACGCGGTGCGCGAGCGCTTCGGCTTCGGTCCGCTTCTCATTCCGGACTACAAAGGCTTGCGCGGCGACCCGTCAGACAATATCGTTGGCGTGAAAGGCATCGGCGATAAGACCGCGACCGCTCTCATCACCACATTCGGTACCATTGAAGACATATATAAGGAATTGGATGCCGGGCATGAAGC
>CAZSAV010000043.1:0-6120 GCA_964604805.1 uncultured Candidatus Saccharibacteria bacterium
GGGCCAGAACGCCGTCACGGGCGACACCGGCGGTGATCCGTACAAGGACACTGCCGGTCCGGCCATCAACCCGATGATCAAGATACTAAATATCGTCGCATTGCTCATCGTGGCGTTCCTCATCTAGCCTCTCATTCATTATCATTCGAAAAGCCGTCCCTGGACTATGCTCGGGACGGCTTTTTATTTTATTGACTTTCTCATCCCGCAGAGTAGATTGAACCGAGAAAGGAATGTATGAACGCACAGAACATAGATCTTGCAAAGATATTCGAAGAGCAGGAGCGCCTGCGAAATAAGGTCGCCGATGCGACGGCGGCCCTCGACAAAGCGCAGTCAGAACTCTCGCAATACAATGCGGCGAAAAAGGCAGAGATCGACCATCTGCTCGTCTCAGGCAAAAGCCTCGGCGATCCGCTCCAAAATGAAGCATTCGCAGTCTTCGGGCTCGGTAAAAATGCCTTGGACAAAACGCGAGAATTCAGCGACCTCCTCGTCAAATCGCGAGGCGCAGATGTCCTCATGACATTCACGCATCCGAAGCGCATCCGCTTCGGAAATTCCTTAGAAAAGAGGGACTTCGTGACCCAATACGTATATGTATTCGGCAAACTCAGCGGCGAACGCCTGAAACTGACCACGGAGGCAAATTCCTCCTTCATCATGACGAGCGTCGCTATCCCCTTTGAAAAGCACGTCCTTTGGTCGTCCGACCTGATCGGGCAAGAAGCATACGAAAGGAAATCGGGAGCATTCGTGTTAGGCGGCACACATTTTGAGCCGCGCGCACAAACGATGCTCGATTACCTCGTCGAGAAAGAATCTGAATCGAAGGTCGCGATCCAGATCGGCAGCTGGAACATCAATTACAAGAGGTCGGACATCGCGAAAGCCTCTACACTCCTCGAGTCTCAGGAAACCGAATGCGCATTATTGCCCGATTCGGTCTGCAATCCTTCCTGACCTTACCCCGTTCCGTGCTAATCTCGGAACGGGTTTTTTCATGCTATAATTCGGTCACCACGCGAAACCGTGGCTAATAACATCAATATATAATGAAAAAGCACCTTTATGTCGTCGCTATCGCCGCAGTGGCGCTCGTCATAGCGCTTCCGACGGTATCTCGCGCAGAAGATTCAGTCGAGTCCGACGTCACCGTACAGGTTCAGGCCACATCGACCGGCCGCATCGTGCCTGGCCAGATCAGGAACATGATACGCCAAGACATCCAGCAGCGCGTCGACAATATGAAGAATAACCAGAATTCGCGCAATGGAGCTCTCGAAGGCCGCACTGGAGGCCCGCTCCGACCGCAGCTCGGGACTTCGACCCGCGAATCAAGCTCTACGATGCCTTTCAGAGACGGGATGAAGCGCTACGCATCTACGACCATGATGGGCTCGACATCGCCCATGTTCCGCGGCGAGCGCGAAGGATATATGAATAACGGCCGCGAAATGCTCGCCCGCATGTTCAAGATGAGGAAAGAAGCCGTCGCCCATGAAGCCGATACCGCGCTCAAGAACCTCTCTCAGATCAGAGAGCGCATCAATAGCAGGATACAAAAGGAACAGCAAGCCGGAAGAGACATGTCCGCTCCGATCTCCCTTCTCGTCACAGCTGATGCCAAGATCAAGATAGCCAATGACGCCGTCGCAGCGCTCAAATCGTACATGCCGAATGCCTCTTCGACCACAGCGACGAGCACCGTCGACCTCTCTACCGCGCGCACGATGCTCAAAACCGCCCAAAGCGCCATCAAAGATGCCCAAAAGTCGCTCAATGACGTAGTGCGAGCCCTCGCAAAAGCTATGGGGCTCCATCTCGGCGAAGACAACGACCGCACAGGAACTGCGTCGAGCACGACTGCGACCAGTACTTCCAACTGATTACCAGCATTAATCTCTAATACATACACATGGACCCCATGAATCCCCAAAATCCGCAGAGCGCGCCCATAACTCCCCCTGTTGCGACCCCAACGCCGGCTCCAGCCCCTATGCCCGCTCCCGCGCCGCAAGCCCCTCGCGCGACATATCCGACAGCCATGAATGGCAACGGACAAAAGAAGGTCGGCCCGATCATAGCCATACTCGTCATCGTCCTCGTCCTCATCGTCGCCGCCCTCTATCTCGTAGCCTCCAGGATCGGCCAGCAATCGGCGCCAGTCGATCAGACGAGCGCCTCGAGAGAGACGATCAACCCCTCTGCCGACCAGCAATCGAATGCAGGCCAATCGGTCCAGCCCGTCACGAACAATTCTGACGATGTGACCAGCATCCAAGCGGACCTCAACGCTTCGACGAACGGCATGGATTCTCAAAGCTTCTAACCGGCATTAAAAAACTGAAGACGCCCCGCAAGGGGCGTTTTTTTGTGCATGCATTGGATAGAAGCGTTCGCCGAATCTGAAGCATGCCGGCGTATGAATCTTGATTCTTGCGGTCCGCCCATGTAGACTGCCATTCATGACAAAAACACCCTCAATCAAGTCGTATGATACCGCAACGACCAAGCCCATCGGCAAATCGCGGATCGAGATCGTCGGAACGATCCCTGCTTCGGTATGGGAAGGATTCCGAGGAGCGGCATTGAAGCGCATCAATGAGACCGTGACGATCGACGGATTCCGCAAAGGCATGGTGCCTGAGAACATCCTCGTATCGAAGGTCGGCGAATCGGCGATACACGAAGAGATGGCGGAGCTCGCTCTGTCTCGCGCATACATCGATATCGTCATCGATAACAAGATCGATGCGATCAGCAAGCCTGAGATACAGGTGACCAAGCTCGCTCCAGGCAATCCTCTCGAATTCAAAGCGGTGACGGAAGTCATGCCGACGGTCGCTCTGCCCGACTACAAGAAGATCGCCGCTGACGAGATGAAGAAATCCTCGAAGGAGAAGCCCGCGGAAGTGACCGACAAGGACGTCGACGAAGCCATACTCCGCATCCGCAAGGCACAGACTTCGCATGAAGGCCACGACCATGAGACGATGAGCCCAGAAGAGCATGAGAAAGCCATCCTCGATTCCCTGCCCGAATTCAATGACGACTTCGTCCGCGGCCTCGGCGACTTCAAAGACATCGCCGACTTCAAAGCGAAGGTGCGCGAGATGATCGGAGAGAACAAGAAAGACGAGGCTCGCGAGAAGCTGCGCATCCGCATCGCCGACGCGCTCGCCGCGGCAGCGACGATCGAGCTTCCCGAGATATTGATCAAAGCCGAGCTCGACCGCACCCAAGGGCAGTTCGAACAGGACATCGAGCGCATGGGAGTGAAGCTCGACGACTACTTGAAGCATGCGAAGAAGACCCTCGAAGAGATACGCAAAGACTGGATCCCGCATGCAGAAAAGAAAGCCAAGCTCCAGCTCGTCCTCAATGCGATCGCCGCGAAGGAAGACATCAAGCCGAGCGCCGAAGAGATAGAGGCCGAGGTGAACCATATCGTCGAGCATTACAAAGAAGCGGATCGCGAGCGCGCCGCGGTCTATGCCGAGACGGTCATCACCAACGAAAAGATATTCCAATTTTTGGAAAAATAGAAATTAAAAAAACCGGAACATGTTCCGGTTTTTTGATTTTAATTCACACTCTGTATATAGAATAGTAGCCCGCATTAACGACGAGCTCTAATTCTTGGAATGAAACCCCCGGAAAGAATCTCCGGACTTCATCGACGAACTGAGAGACATTATATTCTGGTCGAGACAGATCGAGGAATGTCGGTAGCAGATTCGCGGCGAATGAAAACGTAGGAGGCGCATACGGACAATCTTCGAGACTGATCCCTTCCTCTCTAAAACGAATTCGATTCGAGCCAAAGTCCCCGCGAAGCGTATCTTGGAGAATACCGACAAGATCAAAGATGCTCATCTGGTTCGCACTGAGAAAGAATTCACAGATCGGCGTTCGTATATGTAATGTGTCCATAGTCTGAGGTCCATTCTCCATAGCAAAAGATACATGTCAACACGCATGAAACATTTTTCTGAGTGAAATTCCTTATTCCGTGAACACCACCTGCGAGAGGGCGGCAATGACCGCCGTTTCAGCCCTCAAAACCTGATTGCCGAGGCATACGACATCGATGCCATTCTTGTGAAACATGTCTATCTCGTCTTCGGACCAGCCCCCTTCTGGACCTATGAAAACTGCCAGAGGCGCTTCTCCAGACAATGTCGATCGATCGAGCTGTTCGCCTTCTGTATGAAATGCGACGAGACGCGTATCTTCATTTTCTTTTTTCAAGAATGCGGCCGCATCTGCCGGTCCCATGATCTGATGCACCATGGGAGTAGCGCTTCGTCCGGACTGTTCGCTCGCCTCGATGGAGATCTTTTTCAATCGCTCTCCATTCAAAGACTTCTTCTCGCTGCGCTCTGCAGACAGAGGAATGATGTCGGTGACGCCGAGTTCGGTAGCCTTTTCGACTATCCACTCGAATGTGTCTTTCTTGACGATGGCCGCGCATATGTAGAGGCGGCGAGGAGGAGTATATCTGCTTCTCTGCGAGCTTATGATGCTGAGACGGATGACGCTATCACCCCGCATTGTATTCCCTTTTTCGTATCCGTCAATGTGGCATTCATAATCAAATCCTGATCCGTCAAAGACGACCACTGAGTCGCCTTTCTTCAATCTGAATACGTCATGTATCTGATGGACGAGCTCCTTCGAAGCCACCGTGAGCTCGGTTCGCGCGCCCACCGGTTCGGAGATATAGAATCTATGGAGTCTCATATAAGTCTCGCGAGCAGCTATTTTTTGACTGCGACGACATGGTCGACGATGCCGTACTTCTTTGCCTCATCGGCATCCATGAAGAAATCGCGATCGACGTCCTTTTCGATCTTGGAGAGCGACTGTCCGGTATTCTTGGCGAGGATCTTGTTCAGGGTCGCGCGGGTCTTCAAGATATGTTTGGCGCTGATCTCGATATCTGACGCCTGTCCCTCGGTGCCGCCCATCGGCTGATGGATCATGACTTCAGAATTGGGGAGCACGTAGCGCTTGCCTTTGGTGCCGCAGGAGAGGATGACTGCTGCCATCGAAGCGGCCATGCCGACGCAGTACGTCGAGATGTCGTTCTTGAGATGCTGCATGGTATCGATGATGGCGAGACCGGCATGCGTGTAGCCTCCCGGAGAGTTGATATAGAGCTGGATCTCTTTCTTGGGATCTTCCGACTGCAAAAAGAGGAGCTGAGCGATGATCAGGTTCGCGGTATTGTCGTCTATCTGGCCGCCCAAGAAGACGATGTTGTCGCGGAGCAGGCGCGAATATATGTCATAGGCGCGCTCTCCGAATGTCGATTTTTCGATGACGGTTGGTATAAGCATGGTATTTAAAAATTATTAACGTAATATACATTGGACTGCGCTTCCTGGCAAACACGAAAAAAGCCCTCGGAAGGGCTTGTGGTCATCAGCCGTTTTTGGGCGGATGGCGACGGAGGTGCGCGATTCGCATGCAGGCGATGAATACGATCGTAAGTATAGCGAGCCAAAATGAGCACAAGAATCTGATGAATGGCTCAAATGGAAATATGATCCCGATAATAAGTATCGTGACACAAGCAATGGATTCAAATGCCGTTCTTCGGCTCCAGAATGAAAAGATCTCTTTTATAGTAGACATATATTCACTTTCTGGAGAAAATCATACCTTGAAATCTGTTTCTGGACAATGATACTTCATTGTTATATGATACGTTTGTTACTAAATTTTAATTTTGATACCGCTATTCCGGGCTTCGCGTGAAATTCCGACTTATGACACTCCTTATACAGCCACACACTCATACGTTACTCTCACCATAGTCCGAAGATGGCGGGTCCAACCCGCATATGTCACTGAAATTAGTCGCACTATTCCTCGGCATCGCCGGGGTCGCTGGTGTGGCTATCGGCTACTATCTGCGTTTGATCATCTCCCTCGGCAAGAAAGGCTCGATGGAGCTCGAGATCAAAGAGATGCTCTTGGCCGCCAAAGAAGAAGCCAAGAAGATCACCGCTGAAGCCGAAGCCAAAGCAGCTAAATCCCTCGAAGGGGTCCGGCATGAGATAAAAGAGAAAGAAGACAAGATACATCAGACAGAAGACCGCTTGGTCAAGC
>CAZSAV010000044.1:0-6119 GCA_964604805.1 uncultured Candidatus Saccharibacteria bacterium
CTGGGGACCTTCGCTTTACAAAAGCGTTGCTCTACCAACTGAGCTAAGGTGGCGATTTTAACTTATTGAATCAACTACGGCGCATCCTAGCTTCTACGTTGCATTCTACCAAGACAGCTAAGGTGGCGACCACGTAAGATTAAACTAAAAAGAGGGTTGTGTAAATAAGCCGCTAATTATCCTTTACGAAAGCAAGCTCATTCCCCTCAGAATCATGGAAGAATAGTGCGCGACCCCAAGGGAATGTTGTAATCCCATTATCATCGATGCTTACTGCATTCGCCTTACCCATACCCGGAATAATCGAAACTCCTGATTTGTTTAAGTGCACCAAGTATTTTTCAATATCGTCGACATAAAACTCTACATGCCCCGTCGTCCCGCCGTCACGATATAGATGTATCTCGGCATCGCCTATGGTAAGAGCGGCCCATTCGTTTTCCTCAATCCTACACACCAAACCGAGTACTTCTCTATAAAAAATAACCGCACGCTTGAGGTCGGATACTTTAATATCAACGATGAGCTTGATTGGCCTCATTATTTATCCCCTATCCTCCTCAAATAGAACGAAGCCCCGTGATCGGTGACCTCGCCGCGGCCGCGGACGGCGTCGATGACTTTCTTGCCGTGCGGATTGGAGAGGAAGCGATGCTTGATCTCGACATAGACGTTGCGGATGCGCAGGAGCACGTGATATGCCACCCAGTGCGCGATGGCGATGAAGGTATGCTTGTTCACATATGAGACCGCTGCGCGGATAGCGCCAAAGAAGCCGGCGAAGAGATCGTCGGTGCCGCGCCCGAGGCGCGAAAGGACCGAGGGCTTCCCGGTCTTCATCTCGCGGCGCTTCAGAAGGAGCATCAGGACGATGCCGAGGAGCGACGCATAGAATATGGTTATGAGCGTGTACATAGTTCCCTCAAGCATGTGAGGGTGCAGGACTGACAGCTTCTATTATACCTCAAGAGCCTTGAATCTCTTGAACCTGGCAATGGCGATCTTTTCGCCGAATTTCTGGACTGCCCCGTCGATGAGGCCCTGTATGGTGATATCGGGATTCTTGATGAACGGCTGGTCAAGGAGGACCATCTCGGCGAAGTACGCATTGAGCTTGCCGTCGAGGATCTGCTTCCTCACGGCCTCAGGCTTGCCTTTGACCTCGCCCTCGAACACTTCGCGAGCCGTCTTCTTGTCGGCTTCGGTGATGTCGTCCTTGGACAAGAATTTGGGGTTGGTGGCGGTGATGTGCATGGCGATGTCGCGCGCGATCTGGCGGAATTCGACGTTGTTGGACACGAAATCAGACTCGCAGTCGAGCTCGATCATGGTGGCGAGGTCTCCCGATGCATGGATGTATGCCTCCACAGCGCCAGCACGGAACGTGCGATCGCCCTTCTTGGCCGAAAGCTCTCCGCTTTTCTTGCGCAGAATGACGAGAGCCTTCTCCATGTCGCCGTTGGCCTCTTCGAGGGCCTTCTTGCACTGCATGACGGAGACGCCGGTCTGGTCGCGGAGCTTTTTGATTTGTTCTGTGGTGATCATGGGAGTTGATGTTGATTTCTCTTGTAACGGTTTCGAGGCGGGAGCGGCTTTGACGGGGACTGCTTCTTTAGCCGCTGGCTTCGGTTGGGGCGATTTTTTTGTGGGAGGAGCCGGCTCGTCAGGCTTCGTTGAGGGCCGACGGAATGAGAATGGGCTCAGCATGGCGGTAGCCTGTAGAGGAAGGCCTATGCCTTCTTGCCGTCCTGGTATGCCTTTGCTATGCCTTCGACGAAGAGCTGGATGCTGGTCTTGGACGAATCGTTGCCGACGATCGGATGGGCGATGCCCTTGATGTCGCAGTCTGAGCCAGCGAGGGCGATGACCGGGATATTGAAATCTGCCGCTTCCTTGATGGCGTTCTTTTCGCGGCGAGGATCGATGACGAAGATGGCGTCAGGCGCTTTCTTCAAAGCGACGATGCCGTAGAACATCTTTTCGAGAGAAGCGATCTCTTTGTCTATGAGCATGCGCTCGCGCTTGGTGTATTTGGCCAATTCGCCCTTTTCCTTGTCTGAGACGAGCTTCTCATAGCGCTCGATGCGCTTCCTGACCTGCGGGAAGTTGGTGATGGTGCCTCCGATCCAGCGTCCGTCGACGTACGGCATATTGAGAGACTGCGCAGCGGTTTTGATGGCCAGAGAGGCCTCTTTCTTGCCTCCGACGAAGAGGATGGTCTTGCCTTCCTTGGCTATCGACGATACATAGGCCTTGGCTTTCTCATAGAGAGCCTCGGTCTTCTCGAGGTCGAAGATATCGGTAGAGTTCTTGGTACCGAAGATGTACGGGGCGACCGTCGGGTGCCTGCGCGAACGGCCGAGGCCGAAGTGGGCCCCTGCTCCGAACATAGAATCGATGGTTTTCTTGGTTTCCATAGGTACGGTACAAGGTATCAAAACGAGGCCTCTAAGTCAATATTTATTACAAAAAAACCGTGGCAT
This sequence comes from uncultured Candidatus Saccharibacteria bacterium, assembly GCA_964604805.1. Classification (GTDB taxonomy): domain Bacteria; phylum Patescibacteriota; class Minisyncoccia; order Phycocordibacterales; family PALSA-1337; genus C7867-002. The sequence continues at coordinate 2,484 of CAZSAV010000044.1, forward strand.
GGTATGCCACGGCATGCATCAGGCGGCTGCGGCCGTCGATGGCGAATTGAGGCCGATGGTGTTCTGGGCGGCTTCCCAGTAGGCGCGGAGGGCTCCCATGGCCAGAAGGACCTTTTCCCAGCTGAATTGTGGCTTGCCGGCAAAGGCCAGGTTGCGCTCGATCTCATAGAGATTGTCGCGGATGTCATGCATGCGATCAGCCCACAGCGTGAGCTCCCCTTGATCGTCGCCGATCAGCTGGACCATGCGCGCATCAGTGGCTTCGAACTTTGTCACGCAAGTCGCATGATACTGCCTGACCCCCTCGATGTCTTCGCGCTCTTCGAAATCTTCGAAGACTCCGGCGTAAATCATAGCGCTCTTGGCTACGAACGTGATGTCATCTGCTTGTGCTTTTTTCAAAGGCATGTGTGCCTCCTTTCTTTTATGTTGACCGATTCTGAACATAAGACTATACAGATATCGATTCTTGTCAATGAATGCCCTTCTCTCTGATTTCCCTTGCGCGATATCATTCGAAGCGTATACTTACGCCATCATGAAATTGCTCATCGTCGAAGATGATCGCAATACCGCTCAGATGGTCAAGGAAGGGCTCGCGTCGAACTCTCATACGGTCGAAGTCGCCGCCGACGGGGCTGACGGATCATTCATGGGCAGGAGCTTCGCATACGACGCCATCGTGCTCGATTATGCTCTGCCCAAAAAGAACGGCCTTGTGGTCTGCAAGGAGATACGCGACGCAGGAAGGTCGACCCCGATCCTCTTTTTGTCCGTCGTAGACGACACATCCATCAAAGTCGCCGCCCTCGATACCGGAGCGGACGATTTTGTGACCAAACCCTTCTCTATACAAGAATTAGACGCCCGCATCCGCGCCTTGGCCAGGCGCCCAGAAGCGCTCAAGGACCCGATGCTCCGCGTCCATGACCTCACGCTCGACTCTGACAAGCAGATCGTGACCCGTGCCGGCAGACGCATCAAGATGACGCGCAAGGAATTCTGCCTCCTCGAATACTTCATGAAGCATGTCGGCTCGGTCCTCTCTCGCGCCCTCATCATGGAGCATGTATGGACCGCCGACAGCAACCCGTTCTCCAATACCGTCGAGGCCCACATCCGCAATCTGCGCAAAAAGATCAATATATCGGGCCGACAGAATCTCATCGCCAATATCCCGGGCCGCGGCTATGTCATCGACACGCCCGAGAATATCGCCAAGCTCTAGCGTTTATCCTTTATTCATCCGCTTTTGAACCGTTCTTGCTCGCCGCTTCATCGCCTGCTGATACCATTCCCATCGGTTAGCGGTCGATATAACCACGCATACGAGAGCATGCGCCTTCCCTATCCCGGGACCCGACGCCCGGGATCGCGCATTAACGTCATATATGAAAAGCGTCCGCCGCTTGCAGGCGCGCGGCGCACGGAAACAGCCGCCCCTATCGAGGACGGCTGTTTCTCCGTATGATATAATCCGCGCATGGAACAGAATCTCGGACAGGAATTGAAAGACCAGCGCGAGATGATCGAGCGGATATATGTGTCCGTCGAGAAGACCCGTAAATATTTCCTTTGGACGCTCATCGCGACCTTGGTCGCATTCGTCTTGCCGCTCATCGCCATGGCATTCGTCATACCTCAATTCTTGAGCTCATATACGACCGCGCTCCAAGGCCTTACGAACTAGTCGAGATAGAGCGCCTCCGCAGACAGTGCGGTGAGAGGACATAGATTGAGCGCTCTCGCGCCGACAGCACGGCTCGAGGACGCGGATATTTTCCTGCTGGAAAATTCCTAGTGCTCGCGCCAGTCGCGCTCGCAATGTCCTCTCACCATGCTGTCTCTGCGAGAGCTTTCAGGCGATTACCAAGAATACAATCCGCCGAGCTTCGCTGAGATCGTCTTTGCGTAGAAGTAATAGACGGCCACATGAGCTACGAGCATGATGGCCCAGCCGGCAAAGAGCATGCCGAAGCCTATGCCGACATACGCGTTCACCATGGCTCCGAGACCGAGAAGGTTGAGCAAACCCAATGCTGCGGTGATGATCGTCCCGACGAGGAACGGCACCCAGAAACCGGTGAACAGGCTGTAGATATATTTTGCCAAAAACGGCGTGCGCTTTATCCAGTTGCGGATCGGCTCATATATGAAGTAGAAGATGAGCCCGCCGATGGCTGAGCCGATGGCGCCGCCGATCAATACTCCGATGAGGGCGAAGATATTGAATGACGTGTAGTAATAGCTGTGGAAACCGACGCTATAGACGACCATGCCTACGAGCGCGTTCGCGACCGAAAGCAGAGAGCCATATATGGCGAATATCTTCACCGTCTCGACGAGCTTCTTATTCTTGGAAATCGAATCCATCGAAAAATCAGAATGCGGGGCCGATGCCGGGCCGCTCTGCGGAGCCTGACTCTGTACCGGAGGAACCTGACTGTTCATATTGTCTTGTGGGGGCATAATAGTGATTATTAATTGATATTCTGCCTTCTAATTATACTATCTTTTTCGTTACAAGTGCATGTCATTCAAATAAAGCCCCGTCGATCAAATCGACGGGGCTTGAAACTTATGCCGGAACCTCTGCCGGCTCTCCGTGGAGCACGTTTCTCATCTGTGAGATCATCGCCCCTTCGAGCTCTCTCAGTTTCGAGATGTTCTTCTCGCGATTGGCGATGGTGGTGCGCAGCGCAGCGGCGATCGTGAGGGAGAATGCCACCTGAAACTCGGCAAGATTCCCGATATGCTCGGCCAAAGCGCTTTCCTCCACTTCGATGATCGTCGAAGTGCCATCCATGTGCATATTCGCATCCACAGCTCGGGACCTATAACGAATATCCTGTATGAGCCAGGTGAGCAGGCGCTCAGGATCGAGCTCGCTGCCAGCGTCCATGAAGATGAGCCGCTTCACATTGAGACCGGTGATCTCCGGACCGTCTCCGCCGATGATACGAGCAGAGACATCCACAGCGAACGCTTTTGACTCGAGCCAGACGTTCGCCGGAATACTGGTGAAACGCCGATATAGCTGGAGATGAAAGACGAATCCATCCACTTTCCGCTTGACCTGCACCATCGGATCCGTTTGCACGTAGTCTTCCATTCGTCGGAATGGAAAGTGATCGAGATATGGCCGCAATGCGGCATCTGCATTTGCCAGTGAGAACACGGACGCATCCTTGTTCATATGTGTAACCTTTCTTTTCTATTGTTTTTGTCTGTTCTTTCGCATATTCGAGACGCATCCCTCCTACGCGAACCCACGCATAAAACTACTCACTTTTGAGCATCTGTCAATGATATCTTTGTGCCGAGGACCAGGATCGAACTGGTGACCCTTCCCTCTTCAGGGGAATGCTCTACCAACTGAGCTACCTCGGCATGGTTATTATTTTCTGTTCCTATTACTGCTGCTGAACCTTCCCGGCCTGCAATATCTGCTGAGCCTGGCCGATGATCGAGAACATCGACATGAGATACGGCTGGACGAAGTAATATGCGCTCGCCGCGAAGCCGAGCACGATGATCCAGTATATGACGCGCATGGTGGCCGAAAAGCGGCTCGTGCGCCTCATAGAGCGCAGGATCGCATTGTTTTCCTCGGCCATTTTGAGCGTGCGCTCAAGG
>CAZSAV010000045.1:0-6092 GCA_964604805.1 uncultured Candidatus Saccharibacteria bacterium
TGACGTCGTCGCGACGGTCGTCGGCATAGTCCATGTCGATATCGGGCGCCGAGGGCCTGTCCGGGTTGAGGAAGCGCTCGAAGGGGATCTCGTAGACGATCGGGTTGATATTGGTGATGCCGGCCAAGAAGGTGACCATCGATCCTGAGACGGATCCCCTGATATTGGAAAGTATGCCGTTCTCGCGCGCGAAGCGGAGCATGTCCGCCACCACGAGGAAGTATGGCGCGTAGCCTTTGTCGCGTATCACTTTGAGCTCATATTCGGCGCGGTCGACGATCATATGAGTCTTCTCTATATTCCGCAATGCGAAGCCTTCATACACGAGATGCTTCAGCTCTTCGTCCGGAGTGCGGCCGCTCGCCACCTTGAAGTCGGGGAAGACCCATTTCCCGAGCTCGAGCTTGAGGTCGCAGAGGTCGGCGATCTTTCCGGCATTCTCGATGGCTTCGGGCATATCGCGAAAGAGCTCCTCAGCGCGCTCGGCCGCGATGAAGGAGAAGTCGTCCTCGTCGCCGTCTGAGACCTTTTCCGATGCGTCCGAATGCGAATTGACGCGGAGCAGGGTTTCGCGAGCGAAGCGATCGCCCTGGTCGATATAATAGACGTCATGGGCTGCGACGACGGGTATGCCTTGTTTCTTTGCGAAAGCGGCGAGCGCTTTCATCGAAGCTTCATGGCCGTCGATCTCTGGGTGCCTGGTTATCTCGATATAGAGCCTGTCGCCGAATATCTTCTTGTAGAATGCAGCGACTTCTTCTGCTTTTTCCTGGTTGCGGCCTTTGAGGGATTGGGCGATCTCGCCAGAGAACGACGGCGAAATGCAGATGAGCCCTTCATGGTACTTCTCGATGAGCTCGCGGTCGATGCGCGGCTTGTAGTAGAAGCCCTGGAGGTTCGAGTCGGTGACGAGCCGGATCAGGTTTCGGTAGCCGATCTCATTCATGGCGAGCAGGACCAAGCGGGTGCGGCGATTGTCGATGCCAGCTTGCATGTCCGTGCGCGACCGCGCCGCTACATAGAAATCGACGCCGATGATCGGCTTTACGCCGGCTTTCTTGCACGCTTTGTAGAATTCGATCGCGCCATAGAGGTTGCCGCTGTCCGTCAATGCGAGCGCACTCATGCCGAGCTCCTTGGCCTTGTCGACGAGCTCGTCGACTTTGGGGAGCGCGGAGAGGAGGGAATAGTGGGAATGGGCGTGGAGATGGATGAAGCGAGGCATGATTCCAGTCTACCGTCTGGGGCGCTGAATGGGAAGTTTGACGCGCCTCATTTTCGGGCGTATAAATATGCCAGATAGCCGATCCGATGACGGACGGCGAATGAAAGGCATATATGACGATGAGCAGTCTCGATAAGGCAAATGAATCGGCCGATAAGCTCTGGGGCGCGGAGGCGGGCGTCCTCATTCCCAAGCAGAAGCTGGTCGATAGCGTGCCATTGCCCAAGGATCGTCCGAAGGGTTGGATACGCTACGAGGACAGAGTGGCATTCGCCATCATCGACAAGGCCGGCATCCCGCGCATGCGCACGGGGCATATCTGCAGCTGGCCTGGCAGCCATGGGGCAGGATTCGAAGTCGACAACGTCGCCAAGACCATCGTTCGGTGCGATCAGGTGCTGAATGACATGGCGGATGATGACGACGACCGGCATGAGCGCGCTTTCGATCCGAAAGATCCGGCGCTCTTGCGCCTCGACGAGCTCGAACCGCTCAAAGATCCCGCATTCGCGGTCTCATGGTTCGAAAGCAAGCATTGCGCCGATGTAGCGCGCCAGATAAGCGCGCTTCTCTGCAAGAGCGACCTCGGCCTCGAAGACGAGCTCAAGGTTCGGTCTGCCGAGCTTGCGACGACCGTCAAGCGCGGAAAAGTGAACATGTCGTGGTGGCGCCGATATGGCCGCCCGGCTCCCCGAGAAGAGCTCGACAAGGTCGGCTGATCCTCATACCCATCGCGCGTGCGATGGGTTTTTTGTTGTGTATTTGGAAATAATATGTTATAATATGTAGAGAAAAATGCCGAGGAGGCATGCACAAAAAAGGACGATATACATGAAGAAGAAGAAACGCGCGGTGAAAGCCGCAAACTATGCGAAGAAACGGATGACCCAGAAGAAACCCAAGAAGTTGACCCGCGAAGACCTGCTCATGGTGGGCGAACGGACCCAGAGCGGTGAGCGCGTCAGTTGGTGGCAATGTTGAATATGACCCGCTGCAGGCACTGCGGCGGGTTTTTTATTCTCATACCTGAAATTGTAACCACAACGAGTGTCATTTTTGTGGAATTGACAACCGTTGCATCAATGATACCTTTTGAGAAGAAAACCTTAACAAGAAAGGAGCTTCATATGGGTTGTGCAAATACGCGCCCTTTCCTCGAAGAGAGCGAAATGGGTTTACGGAGAGAGTCTCCCCGAGAAAGGGCCAAGCGGCTTTTCACTTATTCTTTATACCGCTGGTGCGCAGGCGAGGACGGAAGGGCGAAAAGAAGGCATCATAAGCAGAATGTCCTCAGATATGGGAATGAGCTCGACACGCTCACCTCGGATGACGTATTCCGGCCGCTCGTGGCAAAGCACCTGCCGCATTATCTGGTGCTTTTACGGCGAGGAAATCAAATCGCCTGGTTGCGATTGTTGCTCTGGCTCGGACGAAATCATGACCAGTTCGGCATGTTCAAGGAGCTGTCTCCTTTCGCAGGAAAAACCATCGCAGCGATGGCGTTCAGCGGCATCGTCGAAGATTCGACGTACTGCCCGACTGCCGAGATCGATGAATTGAGGCTGCCGTCGCTCGATCGCCTGTGGCCGGCGGATTGCGCAGAGAACAAAGAGCGCCTCCACGCGATCTTGGTCATTCCGAAGGGTGCGAAGGTGTCACCGTTCGCAGTCGAGGTTTGAATTACGCACTGCCTCATCATAGCCTGGACATGTTCCGGGCTTTTTTGTTTCTGGTACAATCGGATTATGAGAGCTACCTATCTTATCGGCATCGACGAAGTCGGACGCGGGCCGATCGCTGGCCCTGTGGCGGTCGGCGCGTTTTGTTTCGCTTTGAAGGATGCGCCGAAGGTCAGGAAGCTCTTCAAAGGCGTCAAAGAATCAAAGCAATTGAGCGAGGCTAAAAGGGAGGCGTGGTTCAAGATCATTCAAACTGCTGAAAAGGATAAAAGCGTCCGCTTTTGCGTCGCTTTCAAAAGCGAGAGAATCATAGATGCCCGCGGTCTCTCATTTTCGATAAGATCAGCGCTACAAAATTCATTGTTGTCGCTTGAAGTGCACCCAAAGCGCGCGCGGGTCCTTCTCGACGGCGGATTAAAAGCACCTGCGGAATTCAAAGACCAAAAGACCATCATCAAAGGAGACGAAAAGGAATTGGTCATCGCGCTCGCTTCAATATGTGCGAAGGTATTGCGAGATAGAAAGATGGTTCTGCTCGCCAAGAAAGAGCCGCGGTATGGCTTTGAGGTGCACAAAGGGTATGGGACGAAACGGCACTACGCCGCGATTAAAAATTTCGGCATGCACAAGGCGCATAGAAGGAGTTTTTTGAAGAGATTGAAATAAGGAGGACGGACTCGCGCAGGCGCTTTGCTCCCGGGCCACACAAAAATCCGCTAATGCGGATTTTTTCGTGTGCCCGGGGTGGGACTCGAACCCACATGACCTTGCGGTCGGAAAATTTTAAGTCTTCTGCGGCTACCAATTACGCCACCCGGGCATAAGGGAAGTTTACCGTGCAGGATCCAAAGTTGAAAGTTGAGGTTATCGCGGGAATCTCGCTTTGCTCGTGAGGCCACGGCGGGAATCGAACCCGCGCATATCGGTTTTGCAGACCGACGAATTACCACTTTTCTACGTGGCCGAGAGGCCCCACCCATTCTATACAGTTTTCTCTATCTCGTCTATGCGCTGCCTATTCTTTTCGCCGACGTCGATCTTGACCTCGAAGAACGGGATGCGAGCAAGGCGGGAGTTTGCTTTGACGAATTCCTTGAAATCAGTGAGCTGGCGGTGCGCGAACTCGAGAGCGGCCTGCTCATGCTCCTCGGGGAGCACGGTCATGAGTATGACGGCGCGACTGCCGCGGCTATGGAGGGCGACGCCGGTCACCGTGATGAGCGACTGGCGGTTCGATTCGCGCGAAAAGAACTGGGCTGCCAGCTCGCGGAGTATCTCCTGTATCTTGTCGTCTTTCTGGTTCATGCTATTTCTTTTCGACGGTGCGCACCGCTTCGATGCGGTCTCCCGGCGCGATCTCGATCTTGGCTTCGAGCATCATGCCGCATTCGTGGCCTTCTGCGACCTCGCCGGTGCGTAATTTCTTCTCCTGGAGCTCGCGGATCTTGCCGCGGCCGATCTCGGCGTCGCGCCTGGTGATGCGGATGTCGTTGCCGGTCGCGATCGAGCCCGACTCGACTTTGCCGCCGACGACCTGGCGGTCCTTGTCTTTGGAGAATGTGGCCATGATCTTGGCGCGGCCCATCACTTCCTCGACGTATTCTTTGGGGATCTTGGCCTTGAGGGCGCTCTCGACGTATCTCGAGAGCTCATAGATGACGCTGAAGGTGGCGACGGTGAGCGGCACCGGAGAGCGCTCGATCAGAGCGGCCGACTTCTTGTCAGGGGCGGCATTGAAGCCGACGATGATGACGGTCGGGTCGCCGTAGGCGGTCTTGATGTCGTTCTCGTTGATGTCGCCGATGCCTTCAGAGACGATCTTGAGCTGGACCTTGTCGTGCCGGATCTTTTCAAGCTCGTGCTTCACGCCTTCGAGCGGGCCGATGACGTCGGCCTTGATGATGAGGGGGATGGTGATGATCTTGCTCTCAGGGTCCTGATCGCCCGATTGCTTCGAAGCGGCTGCGACCGGCGCTTTCTTCATGGCGGCGATATTGGCTTCGATGGCATTCTCGGCGAGCTTCTTGCTCGTCACGGTCTCGAAGAGCGCTCCGCAAGCAGGTATGACGCTCCAGCCGAGGATGCGCACCGGCATCGACGCCGCTGCCGTGTCGATCTTCTTTCCGGCGAAATCTTCGATGAATCTCACGGGCGCGAAGGCATTGCCGGCTACGACGAACGATCCGACTTCGAGAGTGCCGTTCTTGATGAGGAGCGTAGCTGAGACGCCTTTTCTGGTGTCGAGGGTCGATTCGATGACGACTCCTGAAGCCGGAGCGGACGGGTCGGTGGTGAGAGAGGCTATCTCGGCGATGAGCATGACCATGTCGAGGAGCTCGGGCACGCCTTCGCCGGTCACCGCGGATATGGCCACGCAGGGGACGTCGCCGCCCCAGCCTTCGACGTATATCTCGTGCTCGCCGAGGCTCTGTTTGGCGGTCTCGATATTGGCGTTCGGCTTGTCTATCTTGGTGATGGCGACGAGGAAGGGTATCTTCTCGTCTTTGATGTTCTTGTAGGCTTCGACGGTCTGCGGCTTGACTCCGTCTTCGGCAGAGACGACGAGGATGGCGATGTCTGCCGCGCGGGCGCCGCGCTCGCGGATATTGCAGAAAGCCTCATGTCCGGGAGTGTCGAGGAAGGTGATGTCGAACTTCTTGCCCTCGGCATTGGTATGCGTGGCCTGATATGCGCCCACATGCTGAGTGATGCCGCCGGCTTCTCCGGCCACGACATTAGCCTTCCTGATGTAGTCGAGCAGGGTAGATTTCCCATGGTCGATATGGCCCATGACGACGACCACGGGAGCGCGGGATATCTTGGCTTTTGAGGCAGGGGATTCCATATAAGTAGTTTCGTAGTGTACCAGAATACGGCTTCATTGACAATGTATTTTGTTAATGGTAATTTTTTTTCAGAAAGGAACCAATGACACCTATGCATGCTCCGCTCGCCGTCACGATACGGCTCATCGGATTCGGCGCCACCGGCGCAGAACAGAAGCGGTCAGAGGAAGCCGCTCGCAAGATCGTGGCCGCTCTGCCCGCCGACCAATCTTCAAAGATCCAGATCGACTCATGCGCCGGCCTCGCCCGCGAGCCCCGCATCGAAGTCGACTACCACGACTTGGCGCGATCGGGATTCGTCGCAAAGACGATCATCCAGCCGCTCGTCGATGCGCTGAACGA
>CAZSAV010000046.1:0-6064 GCA_964604805.1 uncultured Candidatus Saccharibacteria bacterium
TTCGTTGACGATGTCCTCGACGCGCTTTTTCTGCTCATCGGTGAGCTTGTTGCCCATAAGGTCGAAGGGCAATCGCTCAGCAGTGATATTCGAACCTTTCTGGTTGCCAGCCTCTTCGCCGAGGACGTCATGTAGAGCCTGATGGAGGAGGTGCGTGGCGGTATGGTATCTCAATACCATCGGATCATTCGCATCTGCAAGACCGCCTTTGAATTTCTGCTCAGCGCCGGAGCGAGAAAGGGCCTGGTGCTTTTTGAATTCGGCTTCATAGTCCTCGACGTCGATAGCTATCCCTTTTTCCTTCGCAAGCTCCTTTGTCGCATCGATCGGCAGGCCATATGAAGAAAAAAGCTGGAATGCGTCTGCTCCGGATATGCTGCCAGCCTTGGCTCGTCGTTCGAATTCATGCATGCCATGCGCCAGGGCCTCAGCGAATTTTGAGGATTCCTCAGTGAGGGCATGCTTGATGGATTCTGATTTTGCTGACAGGTCCGGATAAGCCTGGGCGTATGTCGCCACGAGAGCGTCGACGAATTTCGAGATCCTCAAGGCATCGAGCTTCTTGTCGCTCGTATTCATGATGGCGCGGCGGATGAGGCGGCGCAGAATGTAGCCGCGGTCTGTGTTCGAAGGCAAAACGCCGTCAGCGATCAAGAATGCAGAGGCGCGCAGGTGATCGGCGATGATGCGCTTGTTCTTCAGGGGATTTTCGGCTTTTTCCATGAGACCCATGAGCGGCCTGAAAATATCGGTGTCATAAATGTTATCTACGTTTTGCAAAACCGTAGCGAGCCTCTCGAAGCCTGCGCCAGTGTCGACGTTCTTTTTCGAGAGCCTGCCCACTATCTTCCCTTCCTTCTTCTCAAATTCCATGAAGACGTCATTCCAAATCTCGACGATCTTTTGCTCGCTATCGGCCTTTTCGAATTGTTCAGGAGTCAGATCCCCCAAGCCTTCCTTCGTAATATCGTAAAACATCTCCGAACAAGGACCGGTAGGGCCTGTCCAGCCGTCTTCTTTGCCTGGTTTGACTGCAGGCCACCAGTTTGAAGCCGCATCCTTGAAGTAGATGCGGTTCTTGGGTACTCCAGCATTTTCCCAGATCTCTGCAGATTCTGTATCCTTTTCTGCGTTAGAATCGCCCTGGAATACGGTTACATACAAGCGGTTCACATCGAGGCCGAGGCCTTCCTCTTTCGAGGTCAAGAATTCATAGCTCCACTTGATCGCGTCTTCTTTGAAGTAGTCTCCGAGCGACCAGTTTCCGAGCATCTCGAAAAAAGTCGCGTGAGTGGCGTCGCCGACCTCGTCGATGTCGATCGTGCGCAGGCATTTTTGAACGTCGACGATCTTGGTTCCAGCAGGATGCGGCTCTCCGAGGAGGTATGGAATGAGCGGCTGCATGCCGGCGGTATTGAAAAGCGTCGGGTTAGTGATGCCCTTCTCGTCTGAAGTGACGAGCGAGGCAGACGGTATGATCGCATGGCCCCTTTTCTTGAAGAATTCCAGGAATCTGGAGCGTATCTCTGATGATGTCATGGCTAAAATGTAGCACAAACGGCTCTAATTCTAAAATATGACGGCCTAGGCTTTCTTTTGCCTGCCGAGCCACCTTCTGTATTTCATATCCATATCTTCGAATGATTTCGAATTGTCAGCGACGAGCTTTTTTCCGTGGACCATCGATATCTTGCCATCGAGGTCGATCGGGCCATTGCACATGGGCACGCTTTCGAGGCGAGCGATCTTCTTTTTTGCAGCCGAAATGATATCGGGCAATGAAGACGTGACGTTCTTTATGAATGAATCTGCAGAGAGCTTCTTGCCTGTGGCCATGCGCACCAATTTCTTCGCCGGGTAGAGCGACGCATACGACCATATCTTTGTCATCTCTTTGCCGACCTTCGGATTGTCGACGATGTAGCCATATTTCTTGAAAAAATATGCGCGCCACTGGTGAACGGCTAATTCGGCGAGCCCATAGCCGTGATAATATGCCGAGCTTTCCCATGCGTAGAGGTGCGGCAAGCAGAGGATCGAGATCGAATCAACGGAACGGTCGATATATTTCTTGTGAAGCCGCTTGGCGATCTCAATGAGCTTGTCCTTCGTCAGATTTTTGCATTCATATACCTCTTTTTCGAAGAATACGACGAAGATATGGTACATGAGCGAGAGCGGGCGCACCGGATGGATGGCTCGAGCCTTGCGCTCGAAGAGGCCGAACGGATACGGGCCGCCATTCTCGTCTTTGGCATAGCGGACGCGCCATTCGACGCTGCCTGATATGCTATCCATGAACATGCTATGCGTCTCAGCCCACGATACCGTCGATGGCGGGTATTCGTGGTTGATGCAGGCGTCGGGCTGCATCGAATTGAGCCTGTCAGCGGCATGCCCGGCTTCATGGAATACGACCTCGAGCTCGCGCATGCCTGAGCCTGGCTGGCCAGGTATGGCATTCGACGATACATTCGACGTTCCGGGACGGCGCTTCCCATTCTCAAAAGATACGAGGCGCGGATAATGGCAAAATCCGTTGTTGTACTTGCCTTTCCTTCCGAGGAGATCGAACGATACCGAGCCGCCCTTGAAGCCGACGCCGAGCGAATCGAACGATCTGCCCCAGCGCGAGAGCACGTCTTCGAATCTGAAGTATCTGTCTTCCTCCTTTATGAATGAGCCGGTCATCATGTAGGCGAAATTCCACGGCTTGCGCAGGCCCGGCTTCCCTTCCTTCTCGAATCTCTTCTCGAGAGCGTGTATGTCTTTGAATGCATATTTCGTCTTGTCATATATCTTCTCGAATATCGAAAAGAGCTCTTTCTTGGTCATATTCTCGTCGATGCGCGCTTTGTATGCATAAAAATCATCGTGACCGAGGGCGCGAGCGAATTCGTTGCGCAAGCGGATCGTCTCGATATAGTCGTCGATCGTATCGAGCGGCAGCTTTTCGAGAGCGTCGAAGCAGGCCTTGCGGACATTCTCGTCTGCATGCGAGCGCATCATGAAGCGCATCTTGTTCTCAGACGCTTCGACGAACTTTTTGCTCGCCGGATCGATATACCCTTCTTTGCGCGTCGTCCTCGTCTTGGCTATCTTTGCTTCGAGAGCATTGGCTTGCTCGCGGATGGCGAGCGCATGCGCAGGCGCCTGGAACAGGCCGAAGAAACGGCTCCATATGCCGAGGCGCGCCTTCGTATCGCCTGAAGAGCGCTTGGCCATGGAGTCGACGGCGATCTTGAGGGCCTGATTCGCGCGGAATGCGTCGCGAGCCGCCAAAGCCTTGTTCATGCGCGCATCGACGCTATGATCGCCCATATATGAGAGCCAAAAGGCGTCCTCGTATGCGCCGTGGAGCTTTGCGTACTCGGTGTTGAGATAGCTGAGCAGTTTTGTCCCAGAATCGAAACGCAATGCGGATCCAACTTTCGCCTTCAGAACGGCTTTTTTATTCATGCAGACATAGTACAGGAAATAGGAGATCCATCAAATATATTTCTTGAGAATTTTGAAATCCTTCTTGAGCGTTTCTCGCATGCCTCCGTTATAGAGCGCGGCGGCAGGGTGATAGAGGGTGACGATCGTGACCGGATGCGGCTGGCGATCCTCATCGAAGAATATGGTATCGAACGATTTGCCATGTATCTCGCCTATCGCATCGAGGTCGTCGTCGAGGTCATAGCGCCGCATGACATATCCCATGCTATGCCTGCCGAGGGTGGCGATGACCTTCGGTTGGATGATCTGCACCTGCCGGTCGAGGAATGGAGAGTAGTGGGCGATCTCTTCCGGCATCGGGTCGCGGTTTTCCGGCGGCCTATCATTGACTATGTTCGTTATGTACACCTTCTCGCGATCGAGGCCGATCGATTCGAGGAGGACATTGAGGAATTTGCCAGCAGCCCCGCAAAACGGCTTTCCCGTCTTGGCTTCGGTCTTTCCGGGAGCCTCGCCGACGAACATGATAGACGCATCGAGGCTCCCTTCGCCGATAACCGGAAGGAATCCGTTCGATGTTCTATATTCGTAGAGCGGAGATGCCTTGAAGCCGATCAAAGCATCTTCGACTTTTTCTATTTCGTCGCGCTTCGTCATGGCTATCGTATGAATATGAGATCTATTTCGCTTCCTCGATGATGATCTGCGCCTCGGTGAGCACGCGCTCTGCAAGATCGCCTTTTACGCCGATATCGTTCAGCGCTCCCGGATTGCCGACGAGATCGACGCAGGCCAGGATATTTCTGCCGACGAGGTCTTTCTTCTGCTGATGCGTGAGCGCTGATATGCAGGTGATGGGATGAAGGCCGTTCTGCTCGATGATCTCATGGAGGTTCCCTTTTGCGGGATAGTTCCAGCCGACCATCTTGAGCTTGCTGCACTCGCCGTATGCGATTGCTTTTTCGGTGAACTTGGTATTGGTAGCGAGCCAGCGCTCGGTGAGCTTGCGCTTCTTGCCGCCGTAGTCGAAATCATTGCCGGCGATGTCGTCGAAGCGAGCCTTCACATACAAGGCGACCTTGAGATCGGATTTGACCCCGAATTCGTTGTGATATTTCGCTTCAACCATGGCGAGCGACTCGCCTTTCCAGGCTACGACGTCTATCTCATGGTCGACGCAGGTGCCCATGACGACTTGGTCGGTGACTGATTCGTACCCCCACATGCGGAATATGCGGGCTATGAACTTCTCGAATGGGAATCCGTCAGGACCGAGCTCCATGAGAGCTCTGCGTATGGAATATTTGGCGGCCAGCGGCGCAGAATGGCGCCTAATCATCGAAAAAGCCTTGGCGTATATCTCAGACGTGGTCATGCCGTCCTTCATGGTCTTTTCCACTTCGTCGACGATCTCTTCTATCGCTTCGGGCTTGACTCCGACCCTGCGGAGCGAGTTCACGAGCTTCTGTTCCTCGAATAATTCCTTCGTTCCGTCGGTCTTGGTGATCGATATGAGGTGATTCATGGGGCAATTGTACCTTATCGCGCTTCTGCGTAGCAATCAGTCCTGGATGACGCCTCCGCCGATGCATGCTTCGCCATCATATATGACGAGAGATTGTCCGGGAGTAATGACAGGTTGAGGCTTTCCGAACTCGACTGCGGTCTCGGATATCGACACGCTCTGTATGCGCATCGGCTCGAGCTCTTGTCTGTATCTGCTTCGTGCCTGCAGGGGAAATCCGCGCGACGGGTCAAGGGAATATTCTGGAGTCGATCCAGCTATCCAATTCACATTGCTCAGGCGCGCGATTCTATTGATCTGAATGTCCTGTGCCTTGGCTCGCGGCGATACAGTGATCGTATTGCGCTCGATGTCTTTGTCGATGACATAGAGCGGCATATCGTTCGGGGTCGATCTCGATATCGAAAAGCCATGGCGCTCGCCAATCGTGAAGAGAAGCGAGCCGGGATGCGTTCCGATGACAGCCCCCTGCTCATCGAGCACATTCCCCTCTTCTAATTTCAAATAATGAGAGCGAAAGTCCTTGAAATCGATCTTGCCGATGAAGCACAATCCTTGGCTGTCCTTCTTTTCTGCCGTCGGCAGCTTGAATTTACGCGCAAGCCTGCGAACATCGGGCTTCGCGAGATTACCGATGGGAAAAAGGATGTGCGCAAGCTGTTCCTGCTTGAGCGTCCACAGGAAATACGACTGGTCTTTATTCGAATCAGCGCCTTTGATTAATCTATATTCTGGAGAGGAGTAGGTACGTGCTCCCTCAGCGAACGGCGTCGGCTTCTGCTGAAGCCGCGCCTCATTCTCAGACGCCTTCGCGTCTTCCGAAGGTCGCTTCGAGAGCACATACCTACCCCTCTCTACATGTGAATCGATCCTGATCTGCGCATAATGCCCAGTTGCGACGAAGTCGGCTCCCTGCGCTATCGCCCAGTCATAAAACGCGCCGAACTTCACTTCCTTGTTGCACATGACGTCGGGGTTGGGTGTGCGCCCCGCTTTGTATTCTGCGATCATGTAGTCGATGACGCCTTCCTTGTACTCTTTCTCGAGATCGAGCGTGACGAATGGTATATCCAGAGCCGCAGCTACGCGCATGGCGTC
>CAZSAV010000047.1:0-5813 GCA_964604805.1 uncultured Candidatus Saccharibacteria bacterium
ACACATCGTGATACATCTCGATCCATCTGTCATCCAAACGCTTTTTGTTCATCGCTTGAGACCGTACGAAATCTCTGAGCCTGTCTGGCAAAGCGTTCGTTTTCTTATCCAAATCGTTTTTAATCTCTACTTCTTTTGGCCGATGCGACCATGAGGAAGGAGACATATCGTACTTGAATAATTCGGCTATGAGCCGCAACGCTTCTTCCCTGTCTTCGCGCTTGCCAAAATGTATCCTTGGATTCCTCCTCATATCGGCACCCAGATATTTGTGCGAGCGTCTATTTTTTAGTTCTCCCGCAAGCTCGCTCCGCACTGTGGTATCGATATATCTTTGATCGAATGAATCAATCGTAGCTTGGTCTAAGTCTTTCCAATTCTCATTCGATTTTTTGTCCCACGCGTCGACGAATTCTTTGGCCGCAGCGCTCGTCCGTTCGAACCCTTTTTGAGCCGCGGCTTCGAGCACCGAGAAGCGCGAATAGCTCGATTCATAGAAATGAAGCTCCGGATAATGCGGGTAGCGGAGCTTATCGAGCTCGTCTTCGCGCTTTCGGAGCTCGACGATATCGCCATGATAGAGGAGCGAACCGAGCCCGAGCAATGACCTCGTAAGGCTATTGGCTTCGCCGGCCGCTTGTTTGCGCGCGATGTCGGCCTCTTTGACTGACGCGAACCCCGCCTCTCTGAGCTTGGCTGCCTTGAGCGCCGCAGTCGCGCTCAAATGGGCATCGGCGGTCGCCTTCATATCGGCGTCTATCTTCCTCAAAGCCGCATATGCTTTCCTCACATCATCCATCGCTCCTCTCACCGCGCTCAAGCCGTCCCTTTCGCTGATCTTGCCTGCCGCCGCTTCTAATGCTTTTTTGAATGCCTGCTTCTGCCCTTCAAGGCCTTTGAACGAATCCTCGAGCGAAGCCAGCCTCGGGAGAAGCTCATTCGAGCCCGAAGGCAGAGGATCGAGCGCAGAAGGAGCGGCTGGAACATCCTTGAAGCAGGTCGCGATCTCTCCGATCGTCGACGAAACCTCCTTTGAAAGCGCCCCCGCCTTTTCTGCCTCTATCTCATATATGGTCTTCTCGGCTTTCTTTTCGAGACGCGTCTCCAGGCTAGGTCCCGCCTCTCTGCTCGCGCTCGAGGCTTCATCGGCTCTGCGGAGGGTATCTGCTCGTCGTTCTGTCATAGATAGATGTGCGCTATCAATTGTATCATTTTGAAGGTTGGGCGGCATTCTTCCATTCAGGCGCATGGATCGGCGAGCGACGAGGGGCCTCTCATGGTGTAGTATGATATATCAATGAAGAATCAGAAGGCCGCACAACCGATATACGCAGACATGACCGACGAGGAGCTCGCCGAAGCATGCAAAAAGCGCGACAGCCTGGCCTTTCAAGAGCTCACTACGCGCTACCTGCGCCAGATATTCAATTTCGTCAGACAATATTCCAAGACGACGGAGGACGCCGAAGACATCGCTCAAGACGCGTTCTTCAAGGTCTGGAAGAACATCAAAAAATACGGCACCGGCAGGGCCTTCAAGCCCTGGCTCTTCGCTATAGCCAGGAACACCGCCCTCGACTTCGTCAAAAAGAGGAAAGCGATGCCCTTCTCCGACCTCGACGATACAGACAACGACCTCTCATTCGCCGATACGCTCGAAGACGCCGAGCCGCTCGCTCCCGAGCTCTTCGAGAACGCCGCCCTGGCCGCCAGGCTCGACGCTGTCCGGTCGCAGCTGCACCCCGACCATCAGTCCGTCCTCGTCCTCCACTATGTCCACGAGATGACGTTCGACGAGATAGCAAAAGTGGTCGATAAGCCCATGAATACCGTCAAAAGCTGGCACCGGCGGGCCTTGATCCGGCTCCGGGAATTGCTCTCGCACCAGCGCCCTTAGAAACGTCGTAATATCAGCACATAACGCAGAAACCATGACCATCCTCTACAAGAAAATCGTATGCATGATGCCGACCGAAGAGCCGTCGGACCGCATTTTGCGCGCCATATTCGAGCGCGTCGAAGCCGCTGAACGGCTGCGCCTCCGGGTGCGCGCGGCGTCTCACGCCGTCCTCCTCGTCGGAGCCTGCGCTGCATTCGTGCCCTCGGTCGAATATCTCGCTCGAGCCGGGTTCGACTCGGGGTTCAGCGGATTCGTATCGCTCGCGGTCTCGGACAGCTCCTATGTCCTCGCGCATACCGGCGACTATGCGCTGTCGCTCGCGACGTCGTTGCCGCTCGTCGGGAGCATCTCATGCGTCGCGCTCCTCCTCGTCGTCGCCAATTCGCTCCGCAAGACCGTCTATTATTCATCGTCGCTCCGCGAGCACGCTCTGCCCCGCGCCGTCCAGACAGCCTAATCCACCATCATGAACTACAGAGACATATTCCAATCGAGGTCATGGAGCAGCATCATCTTCGTGCTCGGCGTGCTGCTCGTCGTCTTGCTCGTCTTCCAAGCCGGCATATTCATCGGATACCGCTCCGCCTCCTTCTCGTACGGCCGGCTCTCGGGATACCAGGACGGCATGGGAAACCCGCGCTCCATCCTCGCGCCGTTCGTGCATGACGCCGACGACCCGAACCCGCATGGCACCGTCGGGCAGATCGTGTCCATCCAATTGCCCTTCCTCATGATCAAAGGCGCCCAGAACGCCGAAGAGATCGTGGCAGTATCCGGCACGACGACGGTCCGCAGCATGCGCGACACGGCCTCGACGAGCATGCTCCGCATCGGAGACCAGGTCATCGTCATCGGCGCTCCCGATGAAGGGGGCCAGATGCATGCCGCATTCATCCGCATCCTGACGCCGCACCCGGCATACCCGGCGACGACGAGCGACGCTCGACGCATGCCTTTCCCTTCGCCTTCTGCATATTAATATCTAACGCATATAGCCATGAAAAAGAGCTCCATCGCCGGAAAGATCCGATCGTATATATCTACGCATAAAAAGACCGCGTGGCTCGCCGTCATCGTGCTCGCCGGCGCGGGCGTCTGGATATACCGATCGTCGACCGCCGCGACCTCGGCGCCGCAGTATACGTTGGCGATGGCTCGCATCGGCTCGATCACCCAGACCGTGAGCGGCTCAGGGCAGGTCTCGGCGTCCAATCAGACGGACATACAGGCCCAGGTGTCCGGAACGGTAAAATCCATCAATGCATCAGTAGGGCAAGCGGTGCATACAGGCGACCTCATCGCCACGATCGACTCGTCGAATGCGGCGATCACCCTCGAGAATGCCCGGCTCTCTCTCGCCAAGCTCACCCAGCCGGCCAAGCAGACGGACGTGTCGAGCTCGCAGTCCAATATATCCAAGTCATATGACGACGCGTTCAACGCCGCTTCGTCGATCTATCTCGACCTCCCTTCGATCGTCTCGAACCTCAAGGATATGCTCTATGGCACGTCTGGATTCCTCTCTGACCAGCGCGCGACCTCCCTTTCGCAGACAGGCAGGACGTATCGCGATGCCGCAGGCAAGGAATACGACGCCGCCGTCGCCAAATACACCCGCAGCCTCCAAGAATTCAAGTCAGTGACCAGAACGAGCGCCACATCGTCGATCGACGCCATGCTCTCGGATACCTATGACACCATCCGCGCCTTCTCGCAGACGCTCTCTGACACCCAGAGCGCCGTTTCGTTCATCACCAGCACCCAGAGCGACTATCACCCCAACGAAGCGGCCGCAGCGAATGCGAACGTGACCTCCTGGTCGACTCAGGCCAATGGCGACCTGTCGAGCCTCGGCTCTGCGCGCAATTCGATCATCAGTGCCCAGAACTCGTACGCGAACCTGATAGCGGGATCCGATTCTCTCGACATACAGTCCGCAAAGCTCAACTTGGCGCAGGCCGAGAAGACATATTCGAACTATTTCATACGCGCTCCGTATGACGGCATGATCGGCCGCATACCCGTATCGGTCTACGGCCAGGCTGGCAGCGGCACGACCATAGCCACGATCATCGGAAACCAGAAGATCGCCACTATATCCTTGAATGAAGTCGACGCCGCCAAAGTCAAAGCGGGACAGCCGGTGAGCATAACCTTCGACGCCATCGACGGCCTCAATGCGACGGGCACGGTGAGCCAGATAGACCTCGTCGGAACCGTGACGCAAGGCGTCGTATCATATTCCGTCAAGATCCTCATCAATACGAGCGATGAGCGCATCAAACCGGGCATGAGCGTGAATACGTCCATCATCACCGACCAAGAATCGGGAGCGCTCGTCGTGCCTTCGACAGCCATAAAGACGGCCAATGGCAGGTCATACGTCCTCGTCATCGATAGCCCGCTCGGTTCGAGCACGCCTGCGGCTCGATTTGGGCGAGGGTCAGCTACTTCGACCGCCGAGTTCGGGACCGCTGCCGGCTCTCGATACTACGGAACTGGAACCGCTTCATCGACAGATGCGGCGTCATCTACCGCCACGACCACAGCTCGGACGGGCGGATTCCGCAGGAATGGAGCTATCCAGATCCCGACGATCACTTCGTCAGAGACTCCTCGCCAGGTATTCGTCACTGTGGGCGTATCTGATGATACGAACACACAGATCCTGAGCGGACTCGCCATGGGGCAATTCGTCGTCACCAAGACGACGGCTTCCGGAGCGGCGACCTCAGCCGCAGCGCCGAGCATATTGAATAGCATCGGAGCCCGCGGCGGCGCAGGAGCAGGCGGCGGAGCGGTGCGCCGCGTCGGCAATTAGCCTATCTATATGATCCAAGTCAAAGACATCACCAAAGTATATGTGAATGGAGACATGGAGACGCACGCTTTGCGCGGCGTGTCTTTCACCATCGAAGACGGCGAGTTCGTCGCCATCATGGGCCCGTCTGGATCGGGAAAGTCCACGCTCATGCACATACTCGGGGCCTTGGATACGCCGACAAAAGGGACGTACAAGCTCGACAACCATGACGTGTCCAAGCTCACCGACGACGAGCTCGCCCATATCCGCCGCGACCGCATCGGCTTCGTCTTCCAGTCGTTCAATCTCCTTCCGCGCGCTACGGCCCTCCGCAACGTCACCCTCCCTCTCATCTATGCAGACGTTCCCGAGCATCTGCGCACCGAGCGCGCCGTGGCTGCGCTCAAGAATGCCGGCATGACCGAAGACCGCTTCAACCACAAATCCAACCAGCTCTCCGGAGGCCAGATCCAGCGCGTTGCCATCGCCCGCGCTTTCGTCAACGATCCGTCGCTCATCCTGGCCGACGAGCCGACAGGCAACCTCGACTCGCAGACCGGCGACAGCGTCCTCGGGACCATGCAGCGCCTCAATATCGAAGCCAAGAGGACCATCGTCCTCATCACCCACGAGCGCGACGTCGCCGAGCATGCCGAACGGATCATCCATATAAAGGACGGCAAGATCGTCGAAGACGGCAGGAAGCACAAGAGGCGCTTGATACATCCGAAAAATTAACCTAATTTCTAGTACTCTAAATCCAAAGTAAATGTGTCCTTTTAGGTCAATTAGAAATTAATATAATTAGAAATTTATCCCCATGACCACTTCCGACCTCCTCCACGAAACGTTCTCCGCCCTGACTGCGAATAAGGTCCGCACGGCTCTGACCATGCTCGGCATAGTGATCGGCATAAGCTCCGTCATCACCATGGTCTCGATCGGCCAGGGCGCGCAGAGCTCGATCCAATCGAGCATCCAAGCGATCGGCTCGAACCTCATCATCGTGTCTCCGGGCGCGACGAGGAGCTTCGGCTATGGAGCATCGACAGGCAGAGGCTCGTCGCATACCCTCACCGTCGCCGATGTAGATGCCATCAAGACAGACGT
>CAZSAV010000048.1:0-5581 GCA_964604805.1 uncultured Candidatus Saccharibacteria bacterium
AATTGAAGAGCGAAGTCACGCCCAAGCCGAGCAAATATCATCAAAAGGAGATCATCGAAGGCGTCATGATCGAAAAGAAAGACGAATCCGATCTGATCAATTCAGGAGACATCAAGAGCCTCAAAGAGAAGTACAAGATAAGCTGACCTAATCCCCATGAAGTGCTTCATCATCGCGGCCCTGACCGCAGACGGCTATATAGCCAAGAATCCGAACACGCCTTCGACCACGTGGACGAGCGCTGAGGACAAGAAGCGCTTCGTGGAGATATCCAAGCGCGCAGGCGTCATCGTCCTCGGCCAGAACACCTGGATGACGTTCGGCAGCAAAGCGCTCAAAGGCAGACTGAATGTCGTGTATTCTCCGAATCCTTTGCCTGCAGCCGAAGGCATGGAGACGACTATGAAGAGCCCTGCAGACCTCTTGAAAGAATTGGAAAGCCGCGGATTCAAAGAGGTCGCCATCTGCGGCGGCTCGCAGATATATACGATGTTCATGAAGTCGGGACTCGTAGACACGCTCTATCTCACCATCGAACCGGTACTGTTCGGCGACGGCATCAGGCTCTTCAAGGAGGACCTCGACTTCAAATTAAAATTGGTGAATTCTGAACGGACAGAAAACGGCACGATGCTTCAGGAATACGACGTCATAAAATAGCTATCCTTTACATCATTTTCCCTTCCCTTTCTTCCACGGCACGCTCTTCAGGAATGCGCCGAATAAGTCTTCGCGTAAAGAAACATCGAACGAGCTATGTATGCGCTTCTTTTTTGGCGCTTTTCGATACACATACCTGGTGCCTGAAATGACGGCGAGCGGCGTCTGCTCTGCGCCTTCGCCCATAGCTAATACGGCAGCGGCGGCGAGAGCGTCAGGAACGTTCGTCTGCGAGAATTTGAAATCTCTGCCGAATATATCCTTGGTGCCTCGGTAGTCGACCAGCGGCTCGAAGCCGGCATGAGCCAATGAGAATCCTGTCACGCCCCTGCGCAATGGCGTCGAATGCGAGTCAGTGAGGATGACGCCGATCTTTTCGACGCCGTATTCCTTCTTAAAAAATCTAAGGAGCCTGCGCGCTGATCGTTCAGGATCGCGCGGATACAGTATGTAATGGCCATTGCCATTGCTCTCATCGATGCCGGCCGATGGAATGAAATGGCCTTTAGTGATCGTATGCATCACTCGGCGGCCGAAGACGTTCCTTCGGTCGAGCCATAGTTTCGCCTCTCTCTTCACCAATTCGTCTTTAGAGATCGAATCGAACGGCAATGTCGCCCCTTCCCATATGCCCACGACCTTAGACGTGACGGCGACGATGTCGCCCTCTTTCAAGGTGAGCTTTGACTGACGGATATGTTGTAGGAGGTCGTCTTTCGGCGCAGAAACAACACCCGTCTCGATTGTACGGATGCTATATTTCATGCGATGAGATTTAGATCATTGGAGTGCGAGCAAAAGAGACTACTTCACGTCAACACCCATTGAGCGGGCCGTTCCTGCGACGATCTTCATAGCGGCTTCGATCGATCCTGCATTGAGGTCAGGCATCTTCTTTTCCGCGACGTCTTTGAGCTGGGCCTTGGTGATCGAACCGACTTTCTTTGTATTGGGCTTTCCTGAGCCTTTTTCCTGTTTCAAAGCCTTGAGGATGAGGCTCGAGGTCGGAGGCGTCTTCAATACGAACGTATAGGAGCGGTCGTCATAGACTGAGATGACTACAGGGATCATATCCCCCATCTTGTCCTTGGTGGCGTCATTGAATTTCTTGGTGAAATCGCCGATGTTGATGCCGGCCTGGCCGAGCGTCGGGCCGAGCGGAGGAGCCGGAGTGGCTTTGCCCGCCGGGGCGATGACCTTTACCTTTTTGACTATTTTTTTGGCCATATGATTAGTTCGGGTATCCTACTATAGAGAATGTAATTAATCAACTTTTGGGCTTGAATTTCTAAGTTCTAAACCCTAAATCCTAAACAAGTTCAAAATTCAAATCAACACAATAGTCTTTTGAATTTTAAATTTAGGACCTGTTTAGAGCTTAGAACTTAGGACTTAAAACTTTTATTTATACTTTCTTAACTTGCAAGAAGTCGAGCTCTACCGGCGTTTCGCGGCCGAACATAGAGACGAGGACCTTGATCTTGCCCCTCTGAGTGTCGACTTCGGCGACCTTGCCTTCGAAATCCTTGAACGGCCCATCGGCGACTTTGACGAGGTCTCCGGCGACGAGGTCGATGGCATGCTCGGTGTCCCCTTTCTGCATGCGAGCGAACAATGTCGAGACTTCCTTGGCATCGAGCGGGACCGGCGAAACTCCAGCTCCCACGAAACCGGTGACGCGAGGAGTGTTGCGGACGACGTACCATGAGTCATCGGTGACGATCATATCCACGAGCACATAGCCGGGATATATCTTCTCTTCCTCTTCGACGCGCTTGCCGGCTTTGACCTTGATCTTCTTTTCGGTCGGGACGATCACGGCGAAGATCTTGTCCTCCATGCCGAGCGATTCGATGCGCTGCTTCAGGTTGCGCGCGACCGCGTTCTCATAGCCCGCGTACGTATGTATCGCGTACCAATTCCGCTCTCCAGTGATGTGTTGTTTGCTCATGCGAGTGAATAGCTAAAAATATTAGAACAAGAGGGTCAAAAGCTTGGAGAATACGAAGTCCGAGAGGCCGAGGAGGGCTGCCGTCGCTGCGGATACGATGATGACGAGCGCGGTGAAGCGCACAGTCTGCTCGCGGCTCGGCCAGTTGACGTGGTTGAGCTCTGCGCGGGTCTGATTGACGTAATCGGCTATTCTCATGGTGATTTTGTATTAAAAAACCCCTGCGGGGGATTACGACCACATAGTACACCTCCGAAACGACGAAGTCAAATAATAAAAAGGAGGTCCGACCTAGGTCGGACCTCCGCGAATAGATCAATCGAGGATAGGATGCCGCGCGAAGAATTCATTGGCATACAGGAGCTGAGGCAAGTGTATCGGGTCCCATTGCCGATACTCATACATCTTCTGGACGACGCCGATGCACTGATTGGAGTAGCTCGCGAACTCTATGCCGAGCGATGCGGCTGAGGCCGCGAAGGCGAGGACAGGCACCGGCCGCAGATCGTCTGCGCTCCGAGGGATGGTCTCGCGCGCTTCATAACAGACGCGCGCCTCGGTAGGAGTCGTGGATATGACGATCAAGCCATGCGTGCGCATGCCTTTGGCCGACCACGATGGGCATAGGATGGGCTGTGCGAGCAATGAAGGATGCGAGTCTGCCGGACGGCGCGGCCCGCAGTCGAATGCGCATTCTATCAGAGAATACTTATCGCCGAGATGCTCGAGCAAAAAAGCGAATATCTCGTCGTGTTGGCGTTTTCGGGGGTCATCGAGCGGCAACGGCAAGCCGCAGGTCATATGCAATATCTTTTTCATGTTCAGTTAGTTCTGTGCGGAAAATACCATACCTGCCGATAACAAACAACAGCCCGCATGGGGCTGTTGTTTGTTTAAGATTCGGATCTTGAATTAGAAATTCTGCTCCGACTACTGTATCTCGTACGTGATCGAGACGCTGCTCGTCACCTTCTGCTCCCCTGTCGGGACTTCTGGGGCGATGGCGGCGGCGGTCTTCGACACGGCCATATCGCCTCCCATGCCATAGAGCATCGGGCGCGGCACGTTTCCTGTGTCAGAGAAGCTTATGATGCGGCCGAGGCTGACGCCGAGCTCTTTGGCCAATTCTTGCGCCTTCGCCTGGGCTTTCTGGATCGCTATAGCGCGGGCGGCGGCTTGGATGGCATCAGGCTGGTCGACGGCGAACGAAAGGCCGTTGATGTTCTGGACGCCGGTCGAGCCGATCGACGAGAAGAGCGCGCCGGCCTTGGTGAGGTCGCGGACCTTCACGGTGATGCTTTGGCTCACATCGTAGCCATTGAGAACGGACTTGCCCGGCCTACAGACGCTCGCCGTGCAGATTCCGTCTTGATAGTCATAGTGAGGATTGATCGAATAGGACGTGGTCTGTATGTCCTTGTCGGCGACTCCCCCGTCGCGGACCGCCTTCAAAGCGGCATTGATCTTGTCGGTCGCTTTCGCCTGCGCGTCAGCGACGGTCTGAGCCGTTTCTGTGACGCTGAAGGAGAACGTAGCGATATCCGGCTTTGCGACGGCGTCTCCGCTGCCATCGACGGTGATGGTGTTGACCGTATCCGTGCTGCGGCCGACATACGCGATAGACTTCGCCTCTTTGATGGTGAGGAAGGCCAGGAATGCGATGAGGAGCCCCATGACTCCCACTGCGGTGTTCCAAAAATTCTTAGGAATATTCATACCTAGTATGGATTATTTTTTAATATCGTAATGATACCACACGACTTATCGAACAGAGATATCGGCGAGATTCTCGAATAGAGCCAGCACTGTCATGGGCCCGACGCCCCCCGGAACGGGCGTTATGGCCGCAACAGCGCCCTTCACGGCTTCAAAATCGACGTCGCCGACTGATCCCTCCTCACTAAGACGGGATATGCCGACATCTATTACAACCTGTCCTGATTTAACGTATTCGACATCGATCAATCGAGGTTTACCGATAGCGACTATGAGTATGTCTGCTTTCTTGGTTTCAGCCTTAAGATCGGGCGTTTTGCTATGACAGACAGTGACATTCGCGCCCTCATTCCGGCACATGACTGCGATCGGCGTGCCCACCAATTCCGATCGGCCCACAACGACGACATTCTTCCCGTTTATTCGAATCTCATTGTGATCCAATAGCTCTTTGATCCCTCTGGCTGTGGCGGGCATGATGCCTCTCCCTTCTGACCAATTCTTCACATTGGCAGAGGTGATGGCATCGACGTCTTTCGTAGGATCGATCGATTCGATGGCGGCGATGCGGTCGATGCTTTGAGGCAAAGGCAGTTGGAGGATTATTCCTTGAATGTCCTTCGATCCATTCAGTCCTTGAATATGCGCGACGAGCTCCTGCTGATGAATAGTCTCAGGGAATTGCTTGAGCACGACTTCGACGCCGACTCTCTCTGCGAAAAGCTTCTTGGCGCGGATATACGCATTCGAGTCGTCCCTATTCCCCACTTGGACGATAGCCAGCCTCGGGCGAGGCGAAAGAGCGGAGATCTTTTCCTTCAAAGCAGGTATAAGCGCATCGCGAGTGGCGCGGCCGTCGATGATATTCATGTGGAGAGCATAGCATAACGGGCCATTCATATAAAAAGAAGCCTGGTACAGGGCCTGCTCGATATTCAGCCCTATTTGCTCGACCACCTGGCGAATATTCCCGCAGGCAGAAGCCTATTACCTTTTTCTTTGAGCGTGAGCTCGCCGATCTCTATCTGTCCGCCGAACTTCTCCGTAAGCGGGATCAGATTGTTCTCATATGCGACCGCGGAGTAGCCCGCAGAATATCCGTTGATCAGGAAGAAGAGCGGCTTGTCCGAGAGCAGGCCGACGCACTGTTCGATGAGCGGGAGGAAATCGTCCTCGATCTTCCAGACCTCATTGTCAGGTGCATGGCCGAAAGCGGGCGGAGCCATGCTCATGCCGTCATACTTGTTGCCGCGC
>CAZSAV010000049.1:0-431 GCA_964604805.1 uncultured Candidatus Saccharibacteria bacterium
CGCGAGCATCCTTACCCTTTGCGCGTGCCGAGTTCAATGACACGAGGACCACTGACGCGAGTATGCCGATGATGGCGATGACGACGAGGAGTTCGATGAGGGTAAAACCTTTTGTATACCTTTTCATAGTATGGTGATTAATATTTATAACTGTTAATAATCCGATGATAACGAACCTTTTGAGGTCTGTTGCGCCTAATTATAGCACCCTAGAAATGCGCAAATGGCCTCAAAACTGTGGATAACAGCGCGAAAATAGAGCTTCTGCGCTCCTAAATAAGCCCTATGACTACTGCGCCCCCGCTATGTTGTAGATCGGTATGAGCACCGATGCGAGGAGGACCGCCACGCCGCCGCCCAGCATCACGATCATGGCCGGTTCGATGAGCGAAACGAGCGAATCAACGGCCGTGGTGACTTCGCGGGTATGG
>CAZSAV010000049.1:441-1890 GCA_964604805.1 uncultured Candidatus Saccharibacteria bacterium
TTGCCCCTACTTCTCCGGTCTCCTCGCCCACTTTCATCATCTGGACCATGATGCCGGGGATCTGGTTGGGGCTGGTCGAAAGCGATTCGGACAAAGTCTTACCTCCTTTCACCGCTTCTACAGAATCGGCCAGGATCTTCTCATATACTTTGTTATTGATGACCGACGATGTGAGCTCGAGAGCACGGACGATCGGGATGCCGGAGATGAGCATGGTATTCATGTTGTCGGAGAGGCGCGAGAGGTAGAGCTTCTTGAAGAGCGTGCTCACATACGGTATGCCGAGCTTGAATCTGTCATATGCCTCGCGGCCGGTCGGAGTGCGGATGAAGCGGATGATGAGGAAACCGGCGATGATGAGGACGCCGAGCAGGACGAAGCCGTAGCTCACGAGGAAATTGCTGATGCCGAGGATGATCTTGGTATATATGGGGATCTCTGCGCCGGATTCGGTCAAGATGCCGCTGATCTTCGGTATGACCATGGTGAACATGAGTATCATCACGGTGATGAAGGTCACGATGACGAAAGCCGGATAGATGAGGGCGCCGCGGACCTTGGAAGCGAGCTCGTAGGTGCGGTCCATGTAATCGGCGAGGTATTGGAATGTCTCGTCGAGCTTGCCGGACTCTTCGCCGGCTTTGACCATGTTGGTATAGAACGGGGTGAATATCTTGGGGTGCTTGGCGAGAGCGGTCGAGATGGAGCTGCCGCCCTGAAGGTCATCGGCGATGACTTGGAGCTTGTTGCCGAGCACCCTATTCTCGGTCTCTGCGGCGAGCAGGCGGAATATGCGGAGAGCGGACACTTGCGCTTGGAAGAGCGTGGAGAGCTGGCGGGACAATATGACGACGTCTTTTGACGAGACGCGGTCGAAGAGCGATATATTCTTGGACAGGAATGAGGTCGGCGCGCCGGATTCTTTGACCGACGTGAGGACGAGGCCGCGCCTCTGCAATGAGGAAATGGCGACGTCGACGTTGATGGCGTCGATCGAGCCGGTCTTTTTCGCTCCAGTATCGTCTACGGCTTCGTAGTTAAATAGCATATGCGTGTATTATATCATCCTCTCCAACGTCTTCGGGTTGAGCGAATTCATATATGCGCTCTCGACGGTGATCTCGCCTGAGCGGACCAATTCCGCCAATGAGCGGTTCATGTCTATCATCCCCTCCTGCGAGCTGGTCTCGATGACCGAGCTGATCTCGTGCGTGCGGCGCTCGCGGATGAGGTTCGACACGGCGGTGTTGTTGATGAGGAGCTCGTATGCAGGGATGAGGCCGCCCGATATGCGCGGCACCAGGCGCTGGGAGAATATGCCGGTGAGCGAGCCGGCGAGCTGGATGCGGATCTGGTCCTGCTGGTTCGGCGGGAACGAGTCGATGATGCGGTCTATGGTCTGAGCGGCACTGTTGGTGTGCAGAGTCGAAAGGATGAGGTGGCCCGTCT
>CAZSAV010000049.1:1900-5522 GCA_964604805.1 uncultured Candidatus Saccharibacteria bacterium
TCGTATTGGTGTCGCGCATCTCGCCCACCATACAGACGGCGATGTCCTCGCGGAACATGGCGACGAGGGCCTCGTGGAAGCTCGGCGTATCGATGCGCACTTCCCTCTGGTCGATGATGGACTTCTTGGACTCGAAGAGATATTCGATCGGGTCTTCGATCGTCATGATGTGCTCGGTGCGGGTCTGGTTGATGAGCTCGACCAATGTCGCGAGAGTGGTCGTCTTTCCGACGCCGATCGGGCCCACGACGAGGAAGAATCCCTGCGGCTTCCTAGTGAACGTCTCGAGGATTGGAGGCAAGTTGAGCTCCTGGAGGGTGCGTATCATCTTGGGGATGAGGCGGAGCGCTATAGAAATGACGCCCTGATGGAAATAGACATTGCCGCGGAAGCGGGCATTGGTCAGGCTATATGAGAAATCGGCGTTCTTCTCCTTCTCCACGACCGCCATATTGGCGTCCGTCAGGAACACTTTGACGAAGCCCTTCATATCGGACTCGGTGAGCACCGGCTTCTTGAGGAGCGGGATGAGATTCCCCGCTACGCGGATGACCGGATTGCGGCCCACGGAGAGATGGAGATCGGACGCTCCTTCTTTGAGGATCAGATTGACGATGTCTTCTATCTCTTTTTTGAAGTCCATATGTATGTGTTAAAGAATAATCTCGATCGACGAATATGCCTATTTCGCTTTGCGGCTGCCGCAGATCTTTTCGACTTCCGCCAATACTTCCGACGGAATGGTGGTGGCTTTGACGATATATCCATCGACGCTCATCCTCTGGGCGCGCGCCACGTCGTCTGATGCGCCCTGGTTGGTGAGCATGATGATGACAGAATCCGGGGCGAGCTTCTCTTTGCGGACTTGGCCGATGAATTCGAGGCCGTCCATGCCGGGCATGACGATATCGGCGAGGAGAACGTCAGGAGAATAGCCGTCGCGGAGGATCTTCAGCCCTGTTTCAGTGGAATCAGCGGTCTTTACCTCGTAGTCGGCCTTGGTGAACTTGAGGGCATACATATCGAGCAAGAATTTGTCGTCGTCGATGAAGAGTATCTTCTTCTTTGTGGTGGGTTGGTCGGCCATATAGGTGTAAGTATACCAGTAATTGCTCTAATTTCTAATTGACCTAAGCGCTCTAAACTCCTGCATACATGAGTTGATTAGAATAATTAGAAATTAGGTAAATTAGAGCTTATTTACCTCCTCGAACGGTATCGTCCTCTGGAATGCCTTGATGATGGCGTCTTCCTTCAAGGTGAGCATGCCCTTGGAGCGCACGATCTTGGACACCTCCGTCTCGGTCGGGCTCTTCAATATGGCCTGTTCGATGTCTTTATCCATCATGAACATCTCGAATACCGCCATGCGTCCGCGCGTGCCCTTGGGGCAATCCGGCGTCGGCTTGATCTTGTAGACGGTGTCAGCGAACGGAACCTCTTTCTTGAATTCAGGCGGAAGGTCCTGGAACTGGCGGTCGATCACCGCTTTGATGCTGCCTTCGACGGGCACCGCTTCCCCGCCGCCGGGGACGAGCATGCCGACCAGGCGCTGAGCGACCGCGAGGATGAGGGTCGGAGCGATGAGGTACGGGTCGACGCCCATGTCGATGAGGCGCGGGATGACGCCTGCCGCATTGTTGGTGTGGAGCGTCGAGAACACCAAGTGACCGGTGAGGGCGGCCTGCACGGCGAGCTGAGCCGTCTCCTTGTCGCGGATCTCTCCCACCATGATGATGTCGGGGTCTTGGCGGAGCGTGGTGCGCAATCCCGAGCTGAAGTCATAGCCGATCTCTGGGCGCACTTGGGATTGGCTGACGCCTTCGATCGAATATTCCACCGGGTCTTCGAGAGAGAGCACGTTGTATACCTCGCGATCGACCTCGTTCAAGATCGAATAGAGGGTCGTGGACTTTCCTGATCCGGTCGGACCGGTGAGGAGGATCATGCCGTACGGCTTGTTGATGGCTTCGCGGAGAAGCTCGAGATTGCGCTTTGAGAGCCCGATCTCGTCGAGCGAGCGCACTCCTTTGGCTTGGTCCAAGATACGCATCTCGACCTTCTCGCCATAGTATGACGGGAACGTAGAGACGCGGAAGTCGATGCGGCGGCCGTCGATCCTCGCTGAAAAGCGGCCGTCTTGCGGCTTGCGCTTCTCGTCGAGGCGCATATTGGAGAGCACTTTGATGCGGGCGACCACGGCCGAATGCACCTGCGGCGGCAGGACGAGCGAAGTGTTGAGCACGCCGTCCACGCGGAAGCGCACGCGTATCTTGTCGCGCATATGCTCGATATGCACGTCGGATGCTTCGCCCTCGACGGCATAGCGCACGATGGTCGCCACGATCTTGACGACCGGGGCGTCCTCGATGATGACGGTCTCTTCTTTGGTGGCGCCCTGCTGAGGCAGGTCCTCTTTTTTGATGGTATCCGACGGATCGACGGACAACTCGGTCTCGAGCTCGGTCAGGGCGCGAGACACTTCCCCGGTGAGGCCTTTGTACATCTCGAGGACCTTGGCGAAATCGTCGATGGAGATGAGGAATATCTTGTACGGTATGTTGTTCTTGGCCGCGAGGAAATTGAGCGCGTCGCGGGCCTCCATGTTGTCCGGGTCGACGATGCCGACCTCGAGGACGCCTTCCTTGAGGCCGATCGGCGCGAAGCGGTAATGAGCGGCTGATTCTTCTGGTATATATTCGAGGGCCTCGAACGGCACCGTAGCGTCGGCGAGCGAGCGCACGGGCATGCTCAGGAACTCGCCGCGAGCGGCGATGATGTCGTCGGGCTTGACGCCGCGAGCGATGAGCGCGTCTTCGAGGCTGGTGCCGGCCGCCGTCTGCTTGCGGATTTCGCGGGCATCGTCCTTGGAGATCTGATTCTTTTGTAGAAGTATATCGAGTACTGACATATGAGATGGAGGAGGACGCGGCGGACGCATTGCTACCCTGTCCTCATTCTGCTCGATCGGTTAACGGGCCCGGGTCGAGCTCGCCGCGACGGATCCCGAGCCCGAAAGCGGGGCGAACGGGTTCTGACGGCCGACTCCCTGCGGCGGTATGGCCACGGAATAGTCTCGGAGCGTCGAATACGCCGGGTCCTTGAATATGCTCGTGTCGATGCGCAGGGTCCTGATCTGATTCAGGAGGTCGAGCACGCGCGTGCCGATGGCCTGGTTGGAGGCGGACACATTGTCCGTCTGCGACAGGGTCGAGGAGGGAGCCGCGCTGCCTTCATAATAGAAGAAGGCGATCAAAGCGATCACGACGATGCCGATGATGATGAACAATGTCTTTTTCGATGACGTTTGTGTATTCATGGTGTTATTGGCTCCTCAACCAGTACGTCTTGAGCTCGACGCTCCAGTCGTACGTGCCGCTGTCATTGGCGGTGAGCGAAAGGTGGGTGACGTCCATGACGCGCAGGTTGGCCTCGAGGTCCTGGAGCAGGCTGATGAACTGGGCAAGAAGCTCATGCAGGTGGTTTACGATATGCAGTAAGATACTGAATATGAGATCATATAAAAAGAGATGGAGCAAAATCAATAATGCTTCATCTCTTTTTTTGTGCGCAGATTTCCATCTTCAAATGCTCCAATTTGAAGAAAGATAGAGAAAGATTT
>CAZSAV010000050.1:0-5467 GCA_964604805.1 uncultured Candidatus Saccharibacteria bacterium
CCCGCGACATCGCGCTCAAGTTCAACCACATCTTCAAGAAGGAGACGTTCAAGCTTCCTGAGCCCATCATCATGGAGTCAGTGGCAGTCGTCCCTGGCACCGATGGACGCAAGATGTCCAAGAGCTATGGCAATACCATCCCGCTCTTCGCTTCAAAAGAAGAGATAACCAGTGCTGTGATGGGCATCGCCACCGATTCCAACGGCCCAGAGGCCGGCGGCATTCCTGCCAATGTCTATGCCATCCATCGCCTCATACGCCACGAGACCGACCTCAAGGACATATACGAGACCAATAAAGGCAAATACAAGATTCTGAAGGAGACGCTCATCGCCGACCTCGATGCATTCATCGCTCCGATGCGCGAGCGCAGGGCACAGCTCGCAAAGAATATGGATGCCGTCATCGATGTATTGAAGGAAGGCGCAGAAAAGGCAAATCAGCGCGCAACCACCAAACTCCAAGCCGCAAAGGAAGCAATCGGCGTCTTATAATTGAACCTCGATCATTGTTATTGATCATTCTCCATGCCTTTCATCGTCAAAACACCCGCTTTCGAAGGCCCCCTCGACCTCCTGCTCCGGCTCATAGAAGACAGGAAGCTCTTCATCAGCGACATCTCGCTCGCCAAAGTCACTGATGACTTCATCTCTCATGTAAAGAGCTTCGACGCCATGCCGATGGGAGAATCGGCCCATTTCATCTTGGTAGCCTCGACATTGCTTCTCATAAAATCAAAATCGCTCCTTCCGGGATTGTCATTGACTGACGAAGAGAAGGGCGACATCGAAGACCTCGAGACTCGGCTCAAGATATACAAGCGCATCAAGGAAGGCGGCATCCATATCGCCAAGCTATTCGGCAGCGAGATCATATTCATGCAGTCAGCGAACAGGGCATTCGTCCCCGTTTTCGCCCCTGACCCCGAGTTCAGCATCGAGAAGGCCCTCTACTCCCTCAAAGACCTCATCAACCGATTGCCCAAGAAGGAGAGCATCCCTAAGCACGTCGTCGAAAAGGTCATCAGCCTCGAGGATATGATCGGGACCTTGTCGGAGAGGATATCGAGCCATCTGCGCATGAGCTTCAAGGAGTTCACCAAAGACCACAAGGAGAATCGGGTCAACGTCATCGTGAGCTTCCTCGCCATGCTCGAGCTCGTCAAAGAAGGAGTGCTCCACGTCACGCAGGAGAATAGGACAGACGACATCGTCATGGAGACCAAGGCGGTCGGAGTGCCGAGGTATTGACTTTAATCCAAAATATGGTAATTTATTATCCATACCGAATATGGTAGGGCTACAGCTCTGCGACTGCACACACAAAACAATAGAAAGGCATACGACATGACGCTCCTTGAGCAATTGAAAAAAATGGAAGGCAAGACCATCAAGTTTCTTGCGAATGCCGGCGCGCCGACTGACGGCAATTTGCCCATCCAAGGCGAATTGGTCGAGGCGCACTCTGACCACATCGTCATTCGGGGAGTCACGGACAAGAAGTCCCGCTCGATCATCCCCCTCACAGCGATCGGACAGATCTTCTTCCCGAATCCCGTCACGGGCCGATAGTCGGCTCGGCTAATCCCTTCGCGCATCGTGCACCGCACATGCGTCAGGGGATTTTTTTTAAAAAAAACCGCCCAAAAGATTCAGGCGGCTGTGGATCAGGCGACGATCATCGGACGATGATCCTGAAGTCTCTTTCATCGAGGTGCTCGCTGGCTCGAATAGCATCGATCTTTGGCTTGAATTTGCGATCGAGCTCATCGAGGACTTCCTGATATCGGACGTCATCAGGCAGATGAAAACCGGGTAATTCCGGTTGAGAGAGTGCGGCAGATTGGTTTGGAGCGCTCATATCTGTGCAAATTATAGCATTCGACATTCCGTATTGGTATAATCTCTGCATGAATCTCAGCGCAAAAATAGAAGCCATCCTCTTTTGGAAAGCTGAGCCTGTATCAATAAAAAAGCTCTCCTCATTGCTTCAAACCGATGAAAAATCGATCCGCACCGGCATCGCCGAGCTTGAGTCTGCATTGCAGGGCAGGGGACTCTCATTGATCCAGACAGACAGCGAGGTTGCGCTCGGCACTGCCAAGGAAATGTCGCCCGTCATCGAACAATTGACAAAAGATGAATTGACGCGCGACCTCGGCAAAGCCGGGCTCGAGACCATCTCTATCGTCCTGTATCAGGGACCGATCTCGCGAGCCGACATAGACTATATCCGCGGCGTCAATTCTCAATTCATCTTGAGAAATCTCCTCATCCGCGGCCTCGTCGAGCGCGTCGATAATCCGGCAGACGCCCGCAGCTTCCTCTACAAGCCGACCTTGGAATTGCTCGCGCATTTGGGCACTGCCAAGATAGAAGATTTGCCCGAATATCAGGCTATCCGCAGCGATATCGAAGCATTCAAACAATCCACACGCGAAGCGGCTCTGCCAAATGCCCCTGCTGATGCTACAATAGAGGCGTAATGCCGTCTCATCGCCATTCTATCGACCGTTTTTTCCTCGTCACCGTGAGCCTGCTCACGATCTGCGGCTTCGTGCTCTTCCTGTCCGCATCGCTCGGCCTCCTCGCCCAGAACGGCGCGAGCTTCGGCACCGTGGCATTGAAGCAGAGCATCAGCCTCGCGATCGGCATCGCATCCGTCTTCACATTTTCGAGCGCCAGATATACCTGGCTGCGCAAAGGCGCGCTCTTCATCCTGCTCGGCGCCATCGGCGTGAACCTGCTCCTCTTCGTGCCGCAGCTCACGCTCCACTACAACGGCGCCTCGCGCTGGCTCGTCTTCGGCCCATTGTCGTTCCAGCCTTCGGAATTGCTCAAGATCGCCTTCATCATATACCTCGCGGCATGGGCATATTTTGTCCGCGACAAGATCAAGACTCTCAAATTCGGCATCGTGCCATATCTGGTGCTCTTCAGCATACTCTCAGTCTTGCTCCTCATCCAATCTGACACTGACACGCTGGTCATCATCGCCTTCACCGGCCTCATTATGCTCATCATCGCCGGCGTGCCTCTGCGGCATATGGCGCTCGGGGGCCTCGTCCTCGCCCTCCTCGTCGGCTGCGTCATCATGTTCCGTCCGTATGCGCTCCAGCGCGTCAAGACATTCCTCGACCGCTCGAGCGACGCCCAAGGCGCAGGATACCAGATCAACCAATCGCTCATCGCCATCGGCTCGGGACAGATAGCGGGCAGGGGATTCGGCCAGAGCATCCAAAAGTTCGGCTACTTGCCACAGCCGACGGACGACTCGATCTTCGCCGTAGCGGCTGAAGAGTTCGGCTTCATCGGCAGCATCGTCCTCATATCCATGTACCTCCTCTTTGCCGCGGCCGCATTCCGCATCGGCAATAGGTCGCCCGACGTCTTCGGCGGACTGACCGCCATCGGCATCGCTGTGCTCATCATCACCGAGTCGTTCATGAATATCGGCGCCATGCTCGGGCTCATACCGCTCTCCGGCGTGCCGCTCCTCTTCGTGAGCCATGGAGGGACAGCGCTCATCATCACCCTCATGACAGCTGGGATCATCGCCAACATCTCGAAATATTCAGTGAAATAGGGCTTTTCCTTATTACAGCGGTTCATATATAATGTCTGCATGAAAATCCTATTTTCGGGCGGAGGCACTGGCGGCCACTTCTATCCCATCATGGCCATAGCCGCGGCTATACGCGAGCGGGGAAAAGAGCGCAAGATCATACCGCCCACGCTCTATTTCATGTCGCCGAGCAAATACAATGCCCGGGCCCTCTTCGACAATGAGATCGAATTCGTCAAAGTGCCGTCGGGCAAGATCCGCCGCTATTTCTCGTTGCTGAACATAACCGACGCCTTCAAGACCCTCTTCGGCTGCATATCAGCTGTTCGCAAGATGTACTCTATATATCCCGACGTCGTATTCGGCAAGGGCGGCTATGCGAGCTTCCCGGCGCTATTCGCAGCCAAGCTCCTGCGCATACCGGTCGTAATCCATGAATCGGACAGCCATCCGGGCAAGGTCAATGCCTGGGCAGGAAAATTCGCTCGAAGGATCGCCATCTCATATCCCGGCGCGGCCAAATACTTCACCAGGCACCCTGACCGCGTCGCCTTCACCGGCAACCCGCTCCGCAAGGAGATCGTCCAGCCGCTCTCGAACGGAGCCCATGAATTCCTCGAGCTCGAACAGAATACGCCGGTCGTCGTCGTCCTCGGCGGGTCGCAAGGCGCGCAAAATATCAACGACACGGTCATTGAGGCTCTCCCAGAGCTCTTAAATAGATATCAGATCATCCATCAGACCGGCAAAGCCAACCTCGACGAGATCAAGTCGACATCCAAGGTCATACTCAAGGACCATCCGTATTCATACCGCTATCATCCGTTCGATTATCTGAACGAGCTCGCTCTGCGCATGTCGGCTGGCGTCGCCACCGTCGTCGTATCGCGCGCCGGATCGACCATATTCGAGATCGCCGCATGGGGCATACCGTCGATCATCATCCCTCTGCCGCATTCGGTGAGCCATGACCAGACCGCCAATGCCTTCGCGTACAGCGAATCCGGCGCAGCATCAGTCATCGAGGAGAATAACCTTTCGGCCCATATCCTCATCGAGGAGATAGACCGCATCGTCAATTCTCCGGCTATCAGGAAGACCATGTCCGAGCGAGCCAAGGCCTTTTCGCGCCTCGACAGCGCCAATCTCATCGCAGACGCCCTTTTGGACATCGCATTGGAACACGAAAAATAGAGTGAGCCAAATAGATCAGGCATAGATTCCCCGGTGGGGATGTGGTAAAATGACCTGACAAAAAGTCGCATTATATTAGCAGAGATAATCTTATTTATTCATATGGATCAAAATCCTAGCGGAATCAAGGCCTGGCAGTGGGTCGTGACGGTCATCGTCATCATCGTCCTCGTCGTCATCGGCATCTTCGTGTTCGGCGGCAAGAAGACAGAGGCCCCGGTCACCGATCAGACAGCCGACCAGACCACCGATATCAATAACCCGTCGCTCAACAGGATCGTCATGGTCGACCAGTATCCGGGCAACGTCGTCTACCTCTCGTCTGTCCAGTTCGCAGCTCCAGGATGGGTCGCGATACACAAGGATAACAAGGGCACTCCGGGAGACATCATCGGTTCGGCATATTTCGACAAGGGCATCAGCCCCGGCAAGATCACTCTGACACAGCCGACCGTCGAAGGCGGAACGTATTACGCCATGATGCACACGGATGACGGCGACAAGAAGTTCGACGCATCCAAGGACGCTCCTCTCAAGGACGCCAATGGAAACGTCATCATGAAGGTCTTCCACGCCTCGGTCTCAGCTAACGTAGAGATAAAGGGCTAAGCTTCTCGAGCTTATGAGAATAGGGAAGGGCGCAGTAAGCTGCGCCCTTTTCTTTATGCATGCATATGCTTGATTAATTTAAATATGTATGTCATAGTAA
>CAZSAV010000051.1:0-5452 GCA_964604805.1 uncultured Candidatus Saccharibacteria bacterium
TTCACTTTCATGCCTTGAAGGAGCATCGGGTCGAAACCGGTGTATTTTCCAGCTTTGGCATATGCATCGCCTTCGACGACTCTGCATGTCAGAGCCAGAATAAGAGCCCATGCATGCTCAGCCACGCGGTCGATGCCGCCGTGAGGCGTATTGGTGAGATATATCTTTTTCGCTTTGGCGGTCGCTATGTCGAAATTGTCATAGCCGATAGCGTAATTGGCGAAGATCTTGGCCTGCGGAGCCGCAGAATACACATCCGCATCGATCGGATCAGTGAGCATCGAGAGCACTGCGTCATACGGCTTTTGTTTGAGAAAGGAGACGAGCTCTTGTTTGGCGAGCGGCTTATTCAGAGGGCTGACGTCAACTTCATACCCCTTGTCGCGGAGCATCCTGATCCCGATTTCGGGGATCATGCGCGTGATAAAGACCTTCTTCATACAGACATTGTAACAAAATAAAGCGCTACCTTGAAGGGTAGCGCTTGGTGCGAGTCCGACGATTCGAGCTATTTGGCGCCGAATATACGCTGCAGTCCGGCCCAAGCGATCTGGACAAAGACTATGCCGAAGACGGTGAACGTACAGAGGCCGAGGACAGTGAAGACGACTTTATCAACCGGCGTAAGCGGCCCGAGGACGATCTGCGGCCTTTTGAAACCATACGGCATCATAATGAATCCTTTGTTGAGTTGTTTCTAAAATACTATAACTGTTATAGTACATTAAAAGTAAGTAGTCAAATATACCTTGCCTTGAACTCAGCGAACTTCCTTTCGATGATGGCCTGCCTCGCCTCCTTGGCGAGATGGACCAAGAAATGCAGATTGTGGATCGAGAGCAATGTCGCCGCGAGCATCTCCCTTGCCCTGAAGAGGTGCGCGACATACGCTCTTGTATAATTTTTGCATGTATAGCATGAACATGAGGGATCGACTGGACCGAGATTGGAAATATGCTCGGCGTTCAGCATATTCACGCGTCCGAAGCCTTTTGAATCCGGATTCTTGATATATGCCGACCCGTTCCGAGCTATCCTCGTCGGCGCGACGCAATCGAACGTATCCATGCCATTCTCAATGCCGAGAATGAGGTCGATCGGCTCCCCTATGCCGAGGAGATGGCGCGGCTTTCCTTCCGGCAACTCATCGGCGACCCAGCCGACGGCCGTGCCGATGTCATCTTTATCGAACGAGCCGCCGATGCCGAAGCCTTCGAAATCCATTGCGCCGATCTCTTTGGCGCTCTGTCTGCGCAATTCTTCGTGCCTGCCCCCTTGGACGATGCCGAACAAAGCGGAGGTACTGGAAAGGCTCTGATGCGCTTCCAAGCATCTTCCCGCCCATCTCGTCGTCCTCTCCACCGCTTCTTTCTGGCGCTCATATGATTCTTGCGGTGATATGCATTCGTCAAATGCGAAGATGATGTCGGCACCGATATCGTGCTGTATCTCGATGGATCGCTCAGGCGTGAATCTGTGCTCGGAGCCGTCGATGATCGATTTGAATGTCACGCCGTCGTCGGCGACTTTCGACAGTTTAACGCTAGCTTCAGGCAAAGGATTCGCAAGATCTCTCTCTGAAACCGGCGTCTAGGCCTGCTGGCCTCGCGCCTGTTTCTCAGTCGCCTTCGCTCCTTCCGAAGACTTCCCTCGAGAGACTTCCGAATCCTTTGCATCGCCATCTTTACTTTGGGCGATCTTCGATCGATGCTCCGCCATTCCACCCGCGAGGGAGAATGCCTGGAATCCGCCCGAATCAGTGAATGTCGGCCCCAACCAATTCATGAATTTTCCCAAGCCTCCAGCCTTCTTCAAGACCTCAGTACCCGGCTGAAGATATAGATGGTACGTATTGGCGAGAATGGCGTCCGCGCCGACGGCATCCTTGACCTCTTCAGGCGTCAACGACTTGATCGTCGCTTTTGTTCCGACAGGAATGAATGCCGGCGTCGGTATGTCGCCATGCGGCGTATGGATGGTGCCGGCGCGGCCTCTGCCGTTTTGCATCTTTCCCTGGATGGAGAATGTGACCATGGCTCTACATTACACGTAAAGAGCCAGAGCTACAAGACTTTGCTATAATCATTCAATGAAAAAAGCCCGACGAGCTCTGCCGGTCATACTGATGGCGATATTCCTCGACCTGGTATGCAACGGCATCATCGTGCCGATAGTGCCCCAGCTCCTCGCTAACCCCAATTCCCCCTACTATCTCCTGCCGGCGAGCGTCCCGATCTCGTATGCATACGTCGTCCTCGGCCTTCTCATATCGATATTCCCCATATTCATGTTCTTCGCGACGCCGATCCTCGGCGAGTACTCCGACTATGTCGGCAGGCGCAAGATCATGGTATTGGCTTTGGCAGGCAGCGCCGTCTCGCTCGGGCTCTTCGCGATCGGCATCGCAGTCAAAAGCCTGACTGTCCTCTTTATATCGAGGATCATCGGCGGCATCATGGGCGGCAATCTCTCGGTAGCGCAAGCCGCCATCGCCGATATCACTCCGCCCGAGAAGCGCGCTGCGCGATTCGGCTTGATCGGAGCCGCGTACGGCGTCGGCTTCATCGTGGGCCCGGTGATCGGCGGCCTCCTCGCCGACCCGCACCTCGTATCCTGGTTCAGCGCATCGACGCCGTTCTGGTGCGCAGCGGCCATATCGCTCGTCAATGCGGTGCTTGTATGGATATTCCTCGCCGAGACGCGCACCTCCGACGAGCCCGTCTCGATCGCTTGGCACAAAGCCATACTGAACGTCTTCCATGCATATGGCATGAAGAAGATACGCGCCATATTCGCCACCAACTTCTTTTTCCAGTCAGGCATCGCTCTCTTCGCCACCTTCTTCAGCGTCTTCCTCATCAGCTCATACGGATTCGACCAGGTATCGATCGGCTACTATATCGGCTATGTCGGCGTATGGGTCATCATCTCGCAAGCCGTCGTCCTCCCCTATATCACCAAGCGC
The DNA here is from genome assembly GCA_964604805.1 of uncultured Candidatus Saccharibacteria bacterium. Taxonomy (GTDB): domain Bacteria; phylum Patescibacteriota; class Minisyncoccia; order Phycocordibacterales; family PALSA-1337; genus C7867-002. The sequence goes on from CAZSAV010000051.1 coordinate 2,966, forward strand.
TATGACGAAGTGACGCTCCTCCGCGTATTCTTGCTCGCCGGATCTGCGGCCATATTCGCCTACTATATCCCCGACCATGTGGCCGGCCTCCTCGTCGTCGGAGCATGCTTCGCCCTGACCAACGGCATCGCCATGGCGGCCCTGCCGAGCCTGGTATCCCGCCGCACGCCGGCCCGCAATCAAGGCGAGATCCTCGGCATCAATTCGAGCGTCCAAGCCCTAGCCCAGGCAGTTCCGCCGATCCTGGCCGGCTTCTTAGCGGCTCAGATCGCTCCGGCCGCCCCTGTCTATATCGCCGGCGCAGTCATCGGCGCTGGATGGCTGCTCTTCGTCATAGCGGTCAGGAAAGATTCGAAATAACGGCGTCCAGAGTGGTATACTATCCCCATGAATACACACAAGAACAACCAGCCGATCACGCGCAGCGACATCCATGAAGGCGACATCCGCGGCCATCTCGAGCATATCCATCGCGAATTCGAGGACGGCTTCGAATTCCTCAAGAAATATCCGAAATCAGTGACCATATTCGGCTCGTCGATGGCGGCCAAGAGCGGCACCGACTATGCGCGAGCCGAAGAGCTCTCCGGACGGATCGTCCGCGACCTCAAATATGCGGTCATCACCGGCGGCGGCCCTGGCATCATGGAAGCAGCCAACAAAGGCGCGTATGACGCCGGAGGCGTATCGATCGGCTTCAACGTGAGCATCCCTCACGAGAGCGGCTCGAATCCTTTCGTCACTCACAGCCTCAAATTCTCCTACTTCTTCTCGCGAAAGACCCTTCTGACTTTCGCCGCTGAGGCATACGTCTATTTCCCTGGCGGCTTCGGCACGTTCGACGAGCTCTTCAGCATCCTCACCCTCATCCAGACCGGCAAGATCCCCCGCGTTCCCGTCATCCTCTTCGATTCCAAATTCTGGAATCCAGTCGTCGGCCTCATCCGCGATACGCTCCTCAAAGACTTCAAGACCATCGACGAGCGCGACCTCAAGCTCTTCGAAGTCGTCGATTCGATAGACCATGCCATCGAAGTCATACGGAAAGCCCCGGTGAGCGAGTGGTGGAGGAACATCAACTGACGCAAACAAAAAATCCGCTCTCTTTCGAGAAGCGGATTTTTTGTTTGAAGGTATTACTGCGCCTTCGGGCGAGCCTCTGAGACGACGATCTTGCGACCATCGAGCTCTGAGCCGTTCAACTTAGAGATAGCTGAATCAGCATCTGCATCAGAAGCCATCTCAACGAAGCCGAAGCCCTTTGAGCGGCCGGACATCTTGTCCATGATAACTGTCGCAGATTCGACTGCGCCTGCCTGTTCGAAGTGCGACTTCAGGGTGGCGTCGGTCGTACCCCAGGCAAGGCTGCCTACGAAAAGTCTCTTTGACATTTTCTTTTTGTTTACCCGCAACGAATCACATGAAGTAACGCGCTAGCGGAAGTCTCGTTCATAAATTGCTAACGCGTACGCGACGAGAAACGTACTGCCCGGACAGCATAGCACGTATACGCGAAAAAATCAAGTAGGCAATCCATTTCAATACGTGTCAAGAATGGCTCAAAAAAGCGGCTCGTTGAGCCGCTTGGGGAGCGATCCGTACGCGCATCAGTCGACGCGCATGATGGGCCGCTTTTGCTTGCCGGCGGGATCTCGATCTTGTGGAAAATCGAGGTGCCGCGCCGCGAATTCGAAGAGGCTGAGGCCCTGGACGTCGTCGGGAACGCCGCGACGCCATCGCCGCCTCGAGAAGCGCTCGCGGAGCGCTTGGAGACGCGTAAGTAAAGGAGCATCGTGGATGATCGGAACAGACATATACCTTCCTTTCAGAAAGAGTTTGACATAATTATAGCGCTGTTGCCTCGATCCGCAACGAGGTTATGCACAGCCTGCATCACGCATCCCAGAAATTCTTGCCGGTCTTATAGGCTTCGACATAGGTCGAAACAGTCGGAAACAATGGTTCCGGCAGATGGTCGAGGTCGTACCATTCCCATCCTTCGATCTTATCTGGCTCCATGATCCGAGGTTCGCCGCTCTTCCATTCGGCGACGAAGCCGACGTCGACATAGTGCTTCGGCGCGAAGTCTTTGAGGTTCGACAAGCGGAGGAAGCGGATATTCCCTATCTCCATGCCGGTCTCTTCCATCACTTCCCGCTTGGCGCATTCCTCGAACGATTCCATATATTCAAAGTGGCCGCCAGGAAACGCGTAGAGGTTCGCTCCATGAGAACCTTTGCGCTTCCCCAAGAGCGCCTTGCCGTCCTTCATGATCATAACGCCGAGCCCGACTTTTACGTTTGAGTCTAAATTCATGTGTATAGTATACACTATATTTTGGAAAAGGGAAGGGAAGCGGCGGAGGGTAAGGGATTCGAGTCTTACAGACTCTGTACAGGCTTCGTATGGTGCTCGCTTCGCTGCGCTCCATATACTCAGCCTTTTCGAATCTCTTTCGCGACGCGTTCAAACGCGTCGCTCCCCTCC
>CAZSAV010000052.1:0-5429 GCA_964604805.1 uncultured Candidatus Saccharibacteria bacterium
GCTCTCGGTGAGCGCGCTCATCACTATGTCGTTCGATCGGATATTGATCGGACAATACAAGGCGCTCAACAAGGTCGAGAACCATATCGCCGAGCGGGTGCTCGACGCGGTATCGAACATATCGACCGTCATCATCTTACGCGTCGAGAAGCTCGTCTTCGACGGCATCATGAACAGCACCCGGAAGCCCTATGACCTCTTCAAGCGTAATATCCGCCTGAACGAATTCAAATGGTTCCTGACCGCGCTCTCATGCAACCTGATGATCGTCATCGTCGTCGGGGCATACTTCTGGAAGAACAAAGGAGCGGCCGCGGGCGTGCTCGTGGCGCACTTCTATCTCCTCACGAGCTACCTCGACAAGATCAGCGAGCTCTTCTACCGCTTCGCCGACATGTATAGCGGCATCGTGCGCCGCAAGTCGCGCGTCATGAATGCCGAAGAGCTCTCCGCCGACTTCATCGAAGAGAGCTTCGCCAACCACGTGCTCAAGCCGGGCTGGAAATGCTTGGACGTCCGCAACCTCTCGTTCGCGTATTGCGGCGAGAACGGCGCCAAGTTCCGGCTTAAGAACATATCGTTCACCGCTGATCGCGGCGAGCGGATCGCCCTGGTCGGACAGACCGGGAGCGGCAAGACCACGTTCTTGCGCGTCATGCGCGACCTCCATCATCCCGAAGGGCTCTCGCTCTCGGTGGATGGGGAAGAGATACCGCACGGCTTCGAAGGCATATCGCGGGCCATCACTTTGGTCCAACAGAAGCCGGAGATATTCGCTCGCACCATCCTCGAGAACATCACCATGGGCGCCGAGTACGACATGGATTTCATCCTGAAATTCACTGACATGGCCTGCTTCACCGATGTGGCGATGGCATTGCCGAAGAAGTTCGATTCCTCGATCAAAGAGAAAGGGGTGAACCTCTCCGGCGGCCAGCAGCAGCGCCTCGCATTGTCGCGCGGGCTCCTGGCCTGCCATGACAAGGACATCATCCTCCTCGATGAGCCGACGTCGAGCCTCGACGCCATCACCGAGATCAAGGTCTACGAGAATATCTTCCGCGGCTTTCGCGGCGCGACGATCATCTCGACGATCCATCAATTGCACCTCTTGCCGCTGTTCGACCGCATCTGCGTAGTCGCCAATGGCGAGATCATCGCTTCAGGGACGCTCTCCGAGCTCCTCGTCTCATGCCCTCCATTCCTCTCCCTTTGGGAAGCGATGCAGAAGGCCGCGGCAGGCAAGCGCGACGGGCAGAATGAAGAAAGCGAGCAGTAGCGCATAGCAGAACATATCCCGTTTCAAGTCGAAACGGGATTTTTTTATATAAAAAAGCCCCGCGTATTCGCGGGGCTATCGGCTATTCAGACAAAGCCAATTCTCGTTTGGGCCACTGCTCGATCAAGGCGCGGGCGATGTTGCCCAGCGTGCGCCTTCCGCCGCATTCGTCCGTCTCGACCAGATAATCGATCACGCCGTCCGCGACGTTCGCTTGCAGATTGGCCGTCTTCTCCTCCATGAAACAGTCGCACATCAGGACGATGATAGTCGAGCAGGGCGACGCTTTCTTCGCTGCCGTGACGAAGTCAAGGCATTCCTTTTGGGCCGATACGCCCATATAGGCGAAGATGAGGCTGTCGTCGACCATTCCGACGTCGCTCAATGCGAGATTGGCCGCAGCTTTATATTCGCCGCCGCCTTCTGCGTGCATATTATTCATAGCAGATTGCATCCGACTCGCATTGTCAAGTACGAGCGCTCCGAGAAGTTGCCCGAGCAATCTTCCGCCGCCGTCGAAGTTTCCGCGCACGATCTTTATAGATAGGCCGCAGGGGCAGTCGGGGACTGATCCGTCTTCGAAACCACGGATGTCGTTGTAGCTCGTGAAGACTGCGTGCAGGCGCTGTTTGCCTGCGAAGAGCGAGGGTAAGCTCTGAATGAATGCGTCTGAGTCCAGTCGATAGAATGTGCCGTTAGGCGCTGTCGGTGTCATATGTTCCTTTCTTTTGTAGAGGAGTTTTCTGTGGGAAAATGTACTTCAAATATTGATTTTTGTCAAATTTAATCTTATGCACCCTATGTCCACCTGAGCCTTGCCACCCATATGCCCGGGAGTATACTGATAGCGGAAGTCGGGGAGTCGCATACATATGGAATGATGCGCGGCCCGATGCACCTCTAAAATAAGGAGTACCCATGAATGCAGTCATTGCATCGCATAACAGGATCAGCAACACTCAGCCGGTCCACACTCACGGTCAATTCGTCCCTGCGGCAGTCCGCACGGCCAGACGAATCCCGCAGCATGTCCTCGAGGACACCACAGCCTTGCAAAAGGTATACGAGCATCAGGTCGACGCACGGCGGCGCATCAGCGAATCGCTCCCGTTCGAGACCGATGTGCGGACGACGCTCGCGCGAGAGCTCAAGACATTCGAGCGCCAATCTGACATCCTCGAAGGAGCGGCCGAGCTCGACATGCCGATCATCGACCCGTCCTTCCTGTCATGGAAGACGCGCGCAGGCTTCCCCGGCTTCAGCGTGTTCACGGTGGATGACGACAAGACCGAGATCAGCTTCCTCGGTTCTGCATATCGGAGCCATATGGACAAGAAAGACGGATTCAATCCGTTCCTGATGTCTCCTCAATTGCCTCCATTCATGGCAAAGCATTACCTCGATGGGATCTTGACCCGGAACCTCTTGGGGCACTGCGTCGCCAATCGCTTCAGCGAAGTGACGCTCACGGCGCAATATCGCGGCTTCATGCCCGATTCTGTCCGAGAGAAGATCGAGATGTACCGGAAGCCTCTATCGTTCCGGTTCAGCTTCGAATTCATCTTCGTCATCGCCGAGGCGCCTGACGACGCATGGCAAGTCAAAGGGATCCCGCAAAAAGATCCGCTCGTCGTCGGGGTCCGCAAGGGTATCCTTTGGCTCATCGATTCGTACGACCTCACGCCTGGAGAGCAGTTCGTGAAGGACCTGTACACCCATCCTGAGGCCAAGGCTCGCAACTGAGCGTCAGACGCGCACAGGGGCATTGCGACCTTCGCCTCTCAGCCCGTCGTAGTCACTACGGCGGGTTTTTTATATGAACGTTAATCAGCCGCTCTTTTCCTGCTATAATCATCCATTATCGCTCCCCGAAAAAAGAGACAATCGCATATCGTGAAGCTGACGCTCGAGATCGGCATACCGACGATCGCCATTCTCGCTGGCCTCGGTTTCATTCTCCTTTTCCAGACTCGCGGCCCCATCGCTGTGCCAGTGTCGGTCCCGCATGCCACGTCGACGCCGGCCGTCAAGCGCGCTCCGATCATCCCCAAGCCTCCGCATACGCCCGTCGCCATCACTCAGGTATCGCCGCCGGTATTCGCCTTCGCCCATGGCACCGCTATGGCAGACGGGACGATATTCATCGGCATGGCCAACAAGAGCGGCAACCCGTTTCCCGCCAATCAGATATTCGCCTTCACCGACCCTCGGGACCTGACCCGATTCCGCATATTGTCCATACCTCGCAAAGGCGACATCGAGTCTATGGCATATGACGCCATCCATGACCGCATCTATTTCACCCTCTCGAACGAAGGGTCGCTCGACGTATTCAGCCTCGACCCTAGGCAGTACCAGGTCAACGCCGTGGTGAGCACCACCTCGATCGACCTAGGTCCGCGCTCGGCCATAGCGACCGACGGAGCCTACATTTACGGTATCACCAATACCGATCCTTCGACCGTCTTCAAGATACGCTTGTCCGACTATGCATTGACGTCGAGCTCGATAGGGCACATACCATTCGGGCATTCCGCAGCGGTCGGCTCGTTCGGTTCGACTACGGAATTGTATTTCGGTTCCGGCATGTCAGATCGATTCGAAAAAGCAGATGCCGATACCTTGGCTCCGCTCGGCACGGTCCAATTCCCGGTATGCGCAATGACCGACGATATGCCGTTCCGCAAGGCAGACGATATGGGCGGCTCCGTCTATGTCGGCTGCGAGAAACAGCCATACGGATATCGCATCGATACGCATGACCTGTCGCTCAAGCGCTTCAGCCTGCCCGGCTATTCGTTTGGCCTCTTCATGTTCGGAGACGACCTCTACAATGCCGCGGCAGACGGGCATTATGACGTGTTCCATGCCATGAATGTCGACGCCATCAAGCGCTATTATGTCGGCTCCGAGATGCCGCTCAATGAGCTCTTCTATTCCTTGCCGACCGACAGCATCCTCTTCACTGCCTGGTGGGGCATACAAGGGCTCTTCGAGGTGGCGAGCAGTTCGATGTACTGATCTGGCATATTTGTGATAACCTAACCATATGGAACAGCAGAAACAGGGAATAGAAGCCTCGGTCAAGCGAGTCAAAGACAGGATAGCGCAGGATGCGAAGCGCGAACATATATCATGGCAGTCATACCCTGTCTTGGCATTGCGCGTAGCTATGCTCGACATCGCCCGCGCGTCATACGGCGCGAGCCCGGATGTCTTGGCCAAGCTCTACCTCGAATCGCCGCCAGAGCACGTCAAAGCCGATTTCGTCTTTTCTGCGTACCCGCTCGCCAAGAGCGCCGACAAGAAGCCGGCTGACATAGCGGCCGAGATCGCTGCCGCCATCAAAGGTATGCCGCTCGTCGCCGCAGCCGAAGCGCTCAATGGATATGTGAATATAACCCTCGATCGAAAGGCCTTCTATTCCGCCATCCTATCCAATGTCCTCGGTCTTGGCGCGGCATACGGCGCCATGGACGTGTACAAGGGCAAGGTGGCGCTCATCGACTATTCTTCTCCCAATATCGCCAAGCCGATCGGCATCGGCCATTTGCGCTCCACCGTCATTGGCCAGGCTCTCGGCAACATATATGTCGCTACGGGATATTCCGTCATCAGAGACAACCATCTCGGCGATTGGGGCACGCAATTCGGCTCGCTCATCGCCGCATACAAGAAATGGTGATCCGAGAAAGGCCTCGAAGCAGACCCTATATCGACGCTCAAAGACCTCTATGTGAAGTTCACCGCAGAGACCGAGGCCCATCCCGAGCTCAAGGACGAGGCGCGCAATCTCTTCGCCAAGCTCGAAAAGGGAGACCCTGAGCTCGTCTCGCTCTGGGAAAAGTTCTATCGATTCAGCCTCGTCGAATTCGCCCGCACCTATGAGCGGCTCGGCGTCTCATTCGACACCGAGATCGGCGAGAGCTATTTCTTGAAAGAAGCCGACGGCATCGTCGACGCATTGATCGCCAAAGGCATCGGCGCCAAGACGGCAGACGGGGCTATCGCCGTCGAAGGCCTGAAAGGCTTGCCCTCATTCCTCTTGCGCAAGAGCGATGGCTCGAGCCTCTATATCGCTCGAGACCTAGCTGCGATCGCATACCGCGCGCGAGAATTCCATCCCGACAAAGTGCTCTACGTCGTCGGC
>CAZSAV010000053.1:0-5280 GCA_964604805.1 uncultured Candidatus Saccharibacteria bacterium
GACGCCACGAGCGTGATCGACACAGTGATCGGTATGGCCTTCAAGTATTGGCCGATGATGCCGGTAGCGAAGAGAAGCGGCAAAAAGGCCCATACGGTCGCGAGCGTCGTGGTCGTGAGCACCCACTTGAAATCGTTCAAGACGAGGAGCACAGCCTCTTCAGGAGTGAATTTTCCTGTATTGAGATATTGTTTTGTTGCCGACACGACCACGATGGCGTCATCGACGAGGAGACCCAGAGCGAGGATGAGCGAGAAGAGCGAAAGGAAGTTGAGCGATATGCCGAGCAAGAGGAGGCAGCCGAAGGTGACGAAGAACACCATTGGTATGGCGAGGCCGGCCACGAACGCCTCCTTGAGGCCGACGATAAGGAAAAGGATGATGGACACGAGGAGCACAGTGAGAAGGAAGTCGTCAGAGAGCTGGGTGAAGTCGTGCCTCACGAGCTTGGCGAGGTCCTGGCCGACGATCGAATAGGTTATGCCGGGCGGCAAGGTCTTGACCATCTTGTCGACGGTGGCTTTGGCGGTATCGACGGTATCGAGCACAGAGGCCCCTTGTCGTTTGACGAGCGAGAGCGTGACAGCGTTCTTTGTCGGAGCGCCGGCGATGGACAGACGGGAGAACGACGTCTTCTTGACCGCCTTCTCTGTGACCGAAGCTATGTCTTTGACGGTGACGATGCTGCCGTCGGCTGAATGCGATACTGGCACATCGGCTATCTCATTGACCGTATCGAGCGACTCATCTGAACGGATGGGCACGACGAAGCTTCCGGTATCGAAGTTGCCTGCGGGGATGGCGGCATTGGCTGCCAGAATAGCGTTGTTAGCATCGGACGACGAGATACCGTAATACAGGAGGCGATCGGGCTTGTATGCGACTTCGAATTCCTTCTCATCGCCGCCAGAGATGTCGACTTGGCGAACGCCGGGTATCTTTTCGAGCTCGGTCTGTATGTCTTCGGCATATTTGCGCAAGGTGAAAGCGTCATATGGGCCGGTTATGGAAATAGACCAGACGGGCATATCGTCGAGCGATATCTCGCTCACGATGGGATCCTTGGCATCGGTAGATATATTAGGCTTGGCTTTGTCGACAGAATTACGCAGGAGCTGGATAGAGCTCTCGATGTCGGCATTGGCATTGAATTCGACGGTGATAGCCGAGATGGAATTGTATGAATTGGATGTGAGCTTATTGAGCCCTTTCAAACCAGAGAGCTCCGTTTCTATCTTCTTGGTCACGAATTGCTCGACGTCAGACGGCGAAGCCCCGGGATATACGGTGGTGACGATAGCGATAGGGATCTTGATCTCCGGGCTGGATTCGCGGGGCAGATTGAAGAATGAATAGAGGCCCCAGGCGGTGATCATGAGGATGAGCAAGACGACGACGCGGAAATTAGTCACGAAAAAGTTGAGCCATGTGGTGCGGAGCTCAGGCTTGAATTCGAGGCGCTCGAGATATTTGCTATCTGATGAGTGTTCGTGATTATTCATGAATATGTCTTATGTATGATTTTCTCTAATCCTTCGTTCCTTAGGTGCTCGCCTCTGTTCCTCACATGCTCATGTCGGCCTCAAAAACTCGCTTGTGAAATTGCTAGATACATCGCTCCCCCATGGGCACTCGCAATGTATCAAGCAATTTCTACTCGCTCAGACAATTTTCGGCCTAATGAGCATATGAGGAACGTCGGCATTAATCATCATAGTTACTTATTGCACCTTGACGGTCTGACCGGCGTCGAGCTCATAGACCGGCGTGACGATCTGCATGCCGTCCACGAGGCCGGCAGTGACCTCGATAAAATCGCCCTGGATCTTTCCGAGAGTCACGTCATTGCGCTTGATCTTGGAATCCTGATCGACAGTGAAGACGTATGCCTCGCCCGGAACGATCTTGACGTTCTGGATAGGCAAGAGATACGTGGTCGGTCCGCTGGTAGCAGGCTTTCCTGCTGCGGCGCCGAGAGGCGTGATAGATACAGAAACGTTCTGACCGATGACGAGGCCGGACGTGGGGCCGTTGGCGACATCGATGTCGACTTCGGCTTTCTTGGTTGTGGCATCGACGCTCGGAGCGACATTGGACACGGTGCCCTTGATGGCCGATTGATTGCCGGAACCGTTATCTTGAACCTGGCTCTGTATGGCGACCGGAGCTCCGACCTGGATGCGCGAGAGGTCCTCGGCGCTCACGTATGCCTTGATCTCGAGGCCGCTGTCATTGCCGACGACGGTCGCAAGGAGCGTGCCCGGCGTAGCCAATTCGCCTGCGCGGAGCGGGAGAGCGGATACTTTGCCGCTTATCGGCGAACGGATGATGGTCTTTGCGAGCTGTGCCTGGAGATTGGTGACGCCTGCCTGAGCGACAGAGATCTGCGCCTGCGCAGTGGATCCTTGCGACGAGCTCGACGTATTGAGGCCCATCTCAGCGGCAGTGAGAGCCTGAGAAGCGCCTGAGAGCGATGAATGCGCCCCCGATATGGTGGTCTTCCATGCGGTGAGCGAAGCGGACAGTGCCGGGGCGGCATATGTAGCGAGACCATTCAATACTTTGGACACGTCGCTCAGGAGAAGATCGGCCTTGGTCATATTGGCCTGAGAGAGCTTGACTACCTTCTCGATGCTGTCTGCGCTCACGCTCGAAGTGAGGGCGTCGCTGGCCGCTTTCCAATCAGCAAAGCCTTTCTTGAGGTCGATATCGATCGACGTTATCTCCGAATTGAGGCTGGCGTCCACAGAGAGCGAAGCGAGCCTGCCTCCGTTGCCGTCGTTGTTATAGAGGATGGGATCTGCCGTCGACACGACTGCGTCATATGTCTTGTTGTAGCTGTCGCGGATCTTGTCGATGGCGGCCTGCTTTGCCGACTCGAGCGAGGTGGCGCCTGTAGAGAACTGGCCCTGCGCCAGAGCGAGCGTAGCTTGAGCTTGCGCAAACTGGGCCCTAATATCGCTATTCTGCAATTCGAGGATGACTTGGCCTGCCGAGACGCTCTGACCGATGGATGCGTCTATGAGAGCGACCGGAGCCGATGACTGGCTCCGCAAGTCTGCCTGCGAATGCGATTCGACTACGCCATTGGCTGATACGGCGACATTGCCTTTGCGGAATGCGGCGACGTCTATGACGCTGACCTGCTTGATCCCCGAGGTATTCTCGGCGGGTGCTTTTTGCGAAGCGGCGCGGCCACCGATCACGGCTATGACGACGACGCCGAGGCCGACGACCGTGGAAACGACGAGGTGGCTGCGAAGATATGAAAATATGGACATGAATATCATATTACAGGAAGAGCGGGATGTGCGCAATTATCGCCTATTTTATTGACAATTTTTCCCTGCTCGCCTACCCTTTGACCAGAAGAAAGGAACTATACATATGAAGCCAGGAAGCATCACAGCAGCTCAACTCCTCGCATCGCTCCATTCGATCGATGAAGGGAAAAATGTCCGAAACCTCAACGCTACCATCGTCGAAGGCGACGTCGTCATCGATGGAGAGCAATTCAAAGGCGAATCTCTCTATCTCATGGAGCTCACCTTCATCAATACCCTCACGATCAAAGGATGCACGAGGCGCTTCAAATCGCTCGTCATCGATTCGTGCAATGTCCTCGACGTGCTCACTATCGAAGGCAATTCTGTCACCGGCATCTCGCTTGGCACGACGAGCGTCAAGCACATCATGATGCGCCGCTGCCAATTCAGCACCGCAAATATGCGGAATGTCGAAGTCGCCGGTCTGCTCGATATCTCGGGCCTGCAATTGACCCAACATCTCAAGATGGACAATGTGAGCTTCAATGTCCTGAAGCTCTTCCATGACACTACCGGAAGAGCTATCTCAACGCCGCGGGTCGTCACCGATGACCGTATCGCGGCTGAGCAATTCCACATGGCGGGCTTCCCTGTATTCATGTCGAGCGAAGCCGTCCGAGCGCGACTCAAAGACGAGGTCGGCGCATCCCTCGCGACAGCATGAGCGCATACGCCGGCCAGACATCTGGCCGGTTTTTTATACAAAAAATTGCCGCGAGTGCGCTCGCAGCAATTAAATTAGGACATAGGTTCATGTCGCATTTTCTCGCCTCGCCGTGCGGGAGCCGCAAGGTAAGCAAGGATATATCGGCTTCCCATCGAAACCGCTCGACAGGCCTCGACCGCTATTCTGCGCGCTTCAGTATGCCAGTCGCACCGGGCATGTCGAAGCGCGCTTTTCGCGACCTCTGCCATCTGTCTGGGCCCTATTATGCCATGTTCCTATAAAAAGAAAACCGCTCACCGAAAGCGCGTGAGCGGTTCCTGTGAGCGGCGTTATGATGCCGGCTTTGCGGTCGCGGCATCAGGCGCATCGTTCAGAGCGCGATTGATCCGGGTAGCGATCGTCCGTTTGAAGGTGAAGCCTCCTTCAAGGTCGAGCTCTGCAGCCATTCGGCGAGCAGCTTTCACTCGCTCCTCGTCGATCGTAGCCGTGCGGAGCCGGAAGTTTGCCTTACCAAGCTGATCCCGAGCTTGCGCCAATTCCTGACGGAGTTCGGTGAGCTTATTCGCATGGTCCGACCGGGCGCTTGCGAGCTCCTGCTCGACCAAAGACAGCTTGCGTTCGAGCTCAGCCTTCGACAAGCCCTGTTGGTATCCTTCATAGCTCTCCGTCGGCCGGATCGTGCCGATCTTGATCGAGTGAAGGAGCTCCTGTGCGTCTTCCAGCTTTTCCGCCTTGATCTTGACGAAATATGTGTCACGCCCCTTGCCTTGATGCATGATCTCCACATTTGCGGTTGCCGAGCGAAGTTTATACACGCCCTGCTCGCGGCACGCGCGATCAGCCGGGATATGCTCGTAAAACGTGACATACGAGACATATTTTGCCAAAGCTTCAGGAATGGGCAGATTTTCCTTATGCATCAGATAAAGGATGCCGCTATCGCTGAAAAGATTTTCCCCATTGAAGAAGGGTTTCCCATTCAGATACCCGGCTTCAGGGACTCTTTTGAACAAGGGGTCTTTTTCGATCTCATTTTTGAAGTACACATTTACTGACATGCTGACCTTTCTATCGCCAGGATTTTCTTGTGCCGAGCCTTACTGGGGCCCTAACACATCCACGGTCGATTACCGGTAGTATTATAGCATAAAATGAGTAAATGTCAATAATAACATGTTTCCTCGAATATTGTTGAATTACAGCCACGCTGCAAGATATTCATGTACAAAAAAAGCGGGAGCCGAAGCTCCCGCTGTGAATTCAACTGTCGTAACGGATCAATATCCG
>CAZSAV010000054.1:0-697 GCA_964604805.1 uncultured Candidatus Saccharibacteria bacterium
ATTACAGCCGGAGGTCCGACCTAGGTCGGACCTCCGGCTGCCGGATTTCCGGCTTCTCACTTTTCATATTTAGCTGTAAACTAGGGCCATGCAAACAATACTCATCGCGCTCATCGTCATCGCTATCGCGGCCAATATCGCTTTGGGAATGGCGCTCCTTCGGAGGAACAAGACGCCTGCCAAGGCCGACGATACCGGCTTGAAGCTCATCCTCGAACAGGTCAACGAGATGTCGCGCACGCTCGACCGCAAAGTCGGCGACCTCACCAAGACCGTCGACAGCAAGATCGACCAGTCTTCCAAGAACGTCCAGGAATCGATGCGCGACCAGATGTCCAAGTCCTTCCAGCTCATCAAAGAGGTGACGCAGGGCCTCACCAAGCTCGACGAGACCAATAGGCAAGTGGTTTCCTTTGCCGACCAGCTCCAGAGCCTGCAAGACATATTGAAGAATCCCAAACAGCGCGGCATCCTCGGCGAATATTACCTGGAGACTCTGCTCAAGAACGTCTTGGCTCCGGGCCAATACGAGATGCAGTACAAATTCAAGAACGGCGAGATCGTCGATGCGGCTAGGCTCGACACCGACAAGCCCTGGGAGCGCTTCTTCGGCATCACCCTGCCGCTTATCACGCCGATGATCCTCTTCAACCTGGTCATCGGCATCATCAGCTCTTTCCAGGTATTCACGCAGGCC
>CAZSAV010000054.1:707-3564 GCA_964604805.1 uncultured Candidatus Saccharibacteria bacterium
ATCGTCGATGCGGCCGTGTTCGTCAAGGACAAGGTCATACCGATCGATTCCAAATTCTCATTGGAGAATTACAACAAGCTGGCCGAAGAGAAGAATCCCGCTGAAAAGGAGAAGCTCGAGAAGGCCTTCGTCAACGACCTCAAATTGCGCATCCAAGAGACCGCCAAGTACGTCCGTCCTGCCGAAAAGACCATGGATTTCGCTTTCATGTTCATTCCGCATGAGGCCATCTACTATGACTTGCTCGTGAACAAGATCGGCGCCCTCGCCGACGAGACAGACAATTTGATCCAGCGCGCCGCTTCGAAGTACAAGGTCATCATCGTATCGCCGACGTCGTTCCTCGCATATCTCCAGACCGTCCTTCAGGGCCTCAAGGCCATGCAGATCGAAGAGACCGCCAAGGACATCGTGAAGCATGTGAGCCAGCTCGGCGCGCATCTCAAGAAGTACGAGGAATACCACGGCAAGCTCGGCCTTTCGCTCGGCACGGTCATCAATCACTACAACAATTCGAACAAAGAGTTCAAGAAGGTAGACAAAGACATACTCCGCATCACTGAAGAATCGCCGGGCCTCAGGGCTCGGGAGATAGAAGGCCCGGAGCTCGAGCTCGAAGGCTAGGAGAGGGCAGGGAGCGAGAAGGAGAAGGTGCTGCCTTTGCCGGCGCCTTCTGAGAGCGCCCAGATCTTTCCTCCATGCTTGGCTATGATGTCCTTGCACATATAAAGGCCGATGCCCATGCCCTCGGTGTCCTCAAGGCGCGCATTCGACCCGCGATAGAATTTGGTGAAGAGGAACGACAGCTCTTCTTTGGACATGCCGATGCCGCTGTCGGCGACCGAGAAGACGACGCCTGATTCGTCGCGGATGAGCTTTACCGCGATCGAGCCGCCTTCCTTGGTGTAGCTGATGGCATTCTCGAGCAGGGTCTGCATGACGAATCTGATCCTCGAATCGTCGCACGAAGCGAAGAGCGAGGGAGCGATCGCCGTGTCGAGCTTGATATGCTTGAGGCCGATCTGGCTCTTGGAACGATCGACGGTCTCTTGGGCGGCTGCCGACAAGTCGGTGCGCTCCATGCGGTATTCGAAGGCGTTCTGATCCGCTTCATTGACGCTCACGAGGAGGTTGGTGAGCTCGACGAGCTTGGAGTCGGCGGTGGCGATATTGGAGAGCTGTTCGCCGGCTTCGGGCGGAAGGCTCATCTGCGTCAGGTTCTCTGCGGACCATTTGATATGGGTGAGCGGCGTGCGGAACTTATGCGTGACGGTGGTGATGAACTCGTACTTGAGGAGGTCGTCCTTGCGGAGCTTCTGCCAGATGATGATGCTCAGCGACACGGTGAGGACAGCAGATATGAAAGCTGTGATCCAGAGCGGGAAGGTCGGGACGAGCTCCTGGATCCAGACGTTGGAGTAATTGAAGAGCGTGATGATGCCTCCGACGCCCGCCACCGCCAATGCGAAGATGAATGCCTGCTTGGCGACGATCCTGACATTGAGCATCTCGTATTTCACCGACCCATAGAGGAACGGTATGAGCATGAGCGGAGCGAAGAACATTCCCCAGAGAGGGTCTATTTCGATGTTATATACCAGGAAATTGGGTATGAAGAGGATGGCATAGGTGACGGCGACGCTCGCCGCCATGTAGAGGTACTGGTTCTTTTCCATCGGCACTTTTGATTCGTATTTCGCTCTGATGAGGACATAGACGCTGTAGGGCAGTGCTATGACGAGCATGAAGACGAGGCGGAGGATATTGAGGTCGCCTGGCACATAGTAGCTCGGGAAGTACATCTTGGCGGTCGATGGCAGGAGGAAGAGGTCTGGGTGGAACAAAAAGAATACGATGAATGCGAAAGCGACGAGATATGCGCCTACAATGACGGGCCTTTTGGTCTTATTCTTGCCGACGATCGACAATGCGGAATGGATCTGGAGGGCTCCGGTGACGAAGGTGATCAGATTGAACATCAATATGTCCCGGGAAAGGAGGGGATCAGAGATATTGACGCCGATGGTATGCGTTATGACGAATATGAAGGCTGAAAAGAGGAGCAGAGACGTCGAGACGTTGACGGGGTTCTTTCGGCCGTTCAGATAGGTGAAGAGGGAAAGGCCGAACATGAGGATGATGGCCACGACCGATATGATATTGTGGACGATGAGGTGCAGGTTCAGCATCGCTCTCTAGTATACCCGATTTCACCCCTTCAATCATGCCTCGGACAGGGGAAAGGAGGCTATAGCGGGGCCAGTATTGCGTATTCAGGCTATTCATGTATAATGATTCCCACTATGGAATTCGCAGTCATAACAACCGGCGGCAAGCAATTCACGGTCTCGAAAGGTGACGTCATCACCATCGAGAAGATCATCGGCGCCCACAAAGAAGGCGATTCCATCTCTTTCGACAAGGTCCTCCTCGTCGACGACGGCACGAACACGACCATCGGCACTCCGTATATCCCCAAGGCCGCAGTCAAAGGCACCATCACCAAGATCGGCCGCTCAGCCAAGGTCACGGTCGTCCACTACAAGCAGAAGTCCCGATACTACAAGAAAAACGGACATCGCCAGCCTTTCTTCAAGGTCAAGATCGATTCTCTCAAATAATATCTATGAAAACACCGGATTATCCGGTGTTTTTCTAATGCCTATTTTCGAGGGCATTCCGGATCGTTTCTCCGTCGACATATTCGAGCTCAGCGCCCGTCGATAGGCCTCGCCCGAGGACAGATATCTTGACCGCAGACTCTTTCAAGATGCTTCTGAGCGCGTCCTTCACGATATCAGCCGTATGCTCGCCGTCGGGCGTCGTATTGAGAGACAATATGATTTCTTTGAATGAG
>CAZSAV010000054.1:3574-4897 GCA_964604805.1 uncultured Candidatus Saccharibacteria bacterium
GCAATAGCTTGAGCCGTATGCGCTTCTCTGGCTCTTTGTCGAGGATTGGTACTGCCCCGCCCAGGACGAAGTAGAGCCCTTTGAATGCCCCCGATTTCTCGATCGACTCGAAATCAGAGTCGCGAGCCACGGTCATGAGCGTCGAATGGTCGCGATTCGCATCGAGACAGATCGAGCATTGATTTGTTGTTGGGGCTTTGAGATTTGAATTCTTTATGAAGTACCGGTGACAGAGCGAGCATTCCGAGCTCGTCTTCTTCACTTCCTGGACGAGATCCGTGAATTCTTTTATGAATGAAGGCGATTTGCCCAAGAGATAATACGCGAAACGCTTGGCTTGGCGCGGGCCGATGCCAGGGAAATGGGCGAATATCTCTTCGAGGCGGCGGAGGTTGTCCATCGAATAAGTATAAAGCATTGTCAGAATGAAACACTGTTGACAATGCTGGTTTATGTAGTAATTTGAGGACAGAATAACCTCCAAAAGAAAGGTTCTATGAGTACTAATGGTAAAACCGAACAGTATGCACCTCTCATTCTATTGACGGATAAGATCATCATGGCCGGTGTGAGAAACAAGGCAAGCGAGATCAGAATCCTCACAAATGGCACCGTCGAATGCAATCCAGGTACGGGTGTTATCAAAAAATTGAAGTCTGTTCCGCCGCGTCTCGTTCCTGCGGTGCGTACGAGGCTCAAGATCCAAGGAAATCTGAGCATTAGCGAGCACCACCGCGCCCAGGTCGGTGAGCGGATGGAAATAAAAGTGTGCAGCAAGGACATCTCAATTACTGCCCGCATCGTGAGCACCATCGAAGCACCGGGCGAAGTCGTCGCTATCCACTACTGATTCATCGCGCAACAAGCCGGTCATGAGACCGGCTTTTTTCTGCATCAATTTTAATATAAAGACTAAAAACCACCGAAGTCTGCTTTGTCGATCGGCAAGAAGGAGGTCTTCTTGCTGTCGAAGTGGAGCTTGACCACGCCGGTCGGGCCGTTTCGGTGCTTTTCGATCATGATCTCGGCTTCTTCTTTGCGGCCGCCCTGGTCTTGGTCTGATTCGCGGTGGATGAACATCACGACGTCGGCGTCTTGTTCGATGGAGCCTGAGTCGCGAAGGTCGGAGAGACGAGGTTTGCCTCCGCGCTGTTCGACGGCGCGCGAGAGCTGGGAGAGAGCGAGGACGGGCACTTCCAATTCGCGGGCGAGGTTCTTGAGCGACCTCGATATCTCGGTGACCTGTTGGACCATGTTGTCGCTGAAGCGGTTGTGCGTCGGGAGCATGAGCGGGAGGTAGTCGACGACGATGAGGCCGAGGCC
>CAZSAV010000054.1:4907-5257 GCA_964604805.1 uncultured Candidatus Saccharibacteria bacterium
CGAGGCCTTTTGCGTTCTTGAGGCGTCGAGCTACGGCGCGCATCTTGAGGATGTTGTTGCCAGCCTGATCATCGATATAGAGCGGCGCATCGGAGAGGCGGCTGATGGCGTCGCCGATGGCTTTGAAATCGTCAGTGACCGAGAGGTTGTGTCCGGTGCGGATCTTCCACGAATCGACCTGCGACTCGGCGGCGAGCATGCGGTCGACGAGCTGCTGCGAGCTCATTTCGAGCGAGAAGATGGCGACCGGGACCTTGTGCGTCACGGCGGCCTTGCGCGCTATGTCGAGAGCGAGCGAGGTCTTTCCCATAGATGGACGGGCGGCGAGGATGATGAGGGCTGACTTCTGG